>NZ_JBHGAR020000004.1:0-249298 GCF_042611115.2 Sulfitobacter sediminivivens | reverse complement strand
CCAGAAACTCATCTTCGCTGATCTGGTAGCGTTCCAGCGCCTCGGCTTGGGTGATCAGGCCATAGACAACCCCCCGCACCACAGCAGCTTTGCGTGACGCAACCCAGCGGCGTGTCGTGGTATTTGGCAGATCACTGCGCGACATCACCGTGCCATCGGCAAGGGTCACAGAACGCGGTCCATCAACTTTTTTGAGATACATGAGCTTTTCCGGCATTATTTGACCCCAATCTGCATCCGCAGCCTTAATGCAAAGTGAAGCGCGCCCTTGTGAGTAGTTCGCATTTTCCTATATTCGCTCCTAACACCTCCCGGAGACATGACATGCCCCTAGACCACACACCCCCGCTCAATTCATTGGGCTTTGCAAAAGCGCCCGCCGACACGCGCGTCGTCGTGGCGATGTCGGGCGGCGTGGACAGCTCTGTAGTCGCCGCAATGCTCGCGGATGAGGGGTACGATGTGGTCGGCGTCACCTTGCAGCTTTATGATCATGGTGCGGCCTTGGCCAAGAAAGGTGCGTGTTGCGCCGGAATCGACATTCATGATGCGCGGCGTGTGGCCGAAGAAATGGGGTTTCCGCATTACGTGCTCGACTATGAAAACGTGTTTAAAGACGCGGTGATTGATGAGTTTGCGGACAGCTATCTGGCCGGTGCAACACCGGTGCCCTGCATCCGTTGCAATGAGCGGGTGAAATTCAAGGACCTGCTGGAAACGGCCAAGGATCTTGAAGCCGATTGTATGGCGACGGGCCATTATATTCAGCGCAAAATGGGTGATAGCGGTCCCGAACTGCACGCCGCCGCCGATGGCAGCCGTGATCAAAGCTATTTCCTGTTTTCAACCACCCCCGAACAGCTTGATTATCTGCGCTTTCCGCTGGGCCATCTGCCTTCCAAGGACGATACCCGCGCTTTGGCTGCGAAATACGGGCTGGGCGTGGCGATGAAGCCGGACAGTCAGGATATCTGCTTTGTGCCCAACGGCGATTATGCCTCTGTCATCCGAAAACTGCGCCCGGAAGCTGATGATCCCGGCAATATTGTTGACATGGAGGGCAACGTGCTGGCCCGTCATGAAGGTGTGATCAATTATACCATCGGTCAGCGCCGGGGCCTTGGCATTGGCGGGCTGGCTGACCCGCTGTTCGTCGTGAAACTTGACGCGGACCGCAAAGAAGTTGTGGTCGGTCCGAAATCCATGCTTGCCACCCGGAAAATTCCGGTCCGCGAGATCAACTGGCTTGGTGATGCTGCGCTGATGTCGCAATCTGAATGGCCGATTGCGGTGCGTGTCCGGTCCACCCGGCCACCACGCGATGCGATTTTGCGCCCGCTCACGGCCACCACTGCCGAGGTGGAATTGTTGACGCCCGAAGAAGGCGTATCCCCTGGTCAGGCCTGCGTGTTTTATGACCCCGACAGCACCCGCATTTTTGGCGGTGGCTGGATTCACAAAGGGTAAGTGTATTCCGCGCGGTCGGTGGGCTGCCTGACTTAGAGACGGGCCAGCACCGCTTTGGCCGCGCGCAGGCCCGGTGCCTCGCCACCCTGCCCCAACCGTTCCATTGTCATCGCCATCGCGGCGTTCTGGGCATCTGGATCGGCCAGGACCTTTGCCAAGCCGCCGGCAATCTGATCGGCGGTGCACTCTGGCCCCAGAAATTCAGGGACAACGCGGGTGTCTGAAACCAGATTGACCAGCGTTACCGTGTCAATCAAGGCCATCCAGCGGATGATCCGGAAGCTGAGCCAATGCATGCGATAGGCGATCACCATTGGCGTTGCGGATGCTGCAAGCTCAAGTGAGACCGTGCCGGACGCTGCCAATGCGACATCAGCGGCACGAAATGCCGCACGTTTTTGGGCCTTGGCCACTTCTGGCAGATGGTCACGCGGATCCAGAATGATGGGCGCAAAGGCCCAGTCTTTGGTAACCTCGATCACATCATGGACCACAGCGCTTGCGGCGGGGATGACCACCCGCATATTGGGCTTTTTGTACATCAGCTTTGCCACCGCTTCACCAAAGACCGCACCAAGCCGTGCCACTTCGCTGCGCCGCGATCCGGGCAGAACCAGCAGCATGGGTGCATCGCCTATTCCTAAGTCCGCGCGGAATGTTTTCGCGTCCAAATCACTGGCGACAGGTTCGGCCACAACCGGATGGCCGACAAAATCACATGCCATGCCAGCGGCTTGCATCAGAGGCGGCTCAAACGGGAACAGCGCCAGCACATGGTCGATGAAACGCGCCATTTTCTGCGCCCGACCGGGGCGCCATGCCCAGACGGTGGGTGCCACGTAGTGGACTGTTCTGATGTTACTTTTTTCCTTAACCAGCTTGGCGACGCGCAGCGAAAAATCGGGGCTGTCGATGGTGATCATGACATCGGGCTGCAGGGCCAGTACGGCATCCGCCGTCTGCCTGATGCGCGCTTTCAAGGCACGGTATTTTGGCAGGATTTCCGCCAACCCCATCACGGACAGTTCGGACATATCAAATCGACTGACCAGACCCTGAGCCGCCATGTCCGGTCCGCCGATCCCTTCAAAGCGCACGTCGGGCTGCAGCGTCTTGAGCCCGCCCATCAAGGCGCCGCCCAATCGGTCGCCAGAAGGCTCTCCGGCGAGAATGAAAATCTTCACCCCTCGCCCCCGCGCCGTGACCACAGGACCATACCGAACTGATCCGCCAGCGCTGTGCATTTGCCCGCTTCAAGAAGGATCACATCGCCCGCATCGATAATCACACCAACCAGACCGGCCGCGTGGGCCTGTTCAATGGTCGCGGGGCCGATGGTGGGCATATCGATCTCTCTGATCTGACCGTCCTTGGGGCCTTTGCACAGAATCGCTGAGGCACTGCGCGCCCTGTCTGGCAGGGTCGCCAGCAAATGTGCAGTTCCACCAATGGTTTCGATCCCCAGCACCTGTTCAGCCCCGATTACACATGCCTGTCCGATGTCCAGCGGTGCAAGGCCTGCCAACACCTGCTCGCCGCGCGCGGCATCGCGGCGCATCTGCGCGTCCGGCCATTTTTCCGACAACACGCCGGGCGGTGCCACCAGATCGGGAAGCAGTTGGTCCACTCCAACGACAGCGAATCCGGTCTGTTCAAAAATATCCTTGATCACCTGCAACGCGCCATTGTCACCCGCTGCCAGCGCTTCTTTGAGCATCGGGACCAGCGCTGCCGTCTCAGAATCCAGTTTCGCAGGATCAAATGTAGGGCGGTCGATCGCGCCACAAAAACACACTTGCGTTACCCCGCGCGCGCCCAGATCCAGTAGCAGCGACCCCAGCGTTTCAAGCCGGAAAGTCAGATCGGCTGTCAGATGATCAGGCTTGCTTTCGCCAAACACACAGATTAATGGCCGCTCTGCCTGAGCCTGAACAACTTGTGCGGGCAATGCACCGTTTCCTGCGATCAGTGCCAGGGTCATTTGGGGGTCAGGAAATGACGGCCTGTGTCGGCCATGATAAAATCAACAATTTCATGCACATAATCGCTGCTTGTCTCTTGGCCAAGGCGCTGTGCACGGTCATGGAACGTGCCTTCGCCCTGTGCCAGCATTTGAAACGCGGCCCGCAGTGCTGTGATGTCAGAGCGTGCCACACCGCGCCGTTTCAGACCGACGAGGTTGAGGCCATCCAGATCACCGCGCGGTGCCTGCACCAGCCCGTACGGGATCACATCATTTGTCACCATGGTCACCGCGCCGATGATGGCCCCATGCCCCACGCGCACCCATTGATGAATGCCCGACAGCCCGCCGATGATCACGTCATCCTCAATCACACAATGTCCGGCGATGGCCGCAGAGTTCACCACAATCACACGGTTGCCGATGATCGCATCATGGGCAATGTGGCAGCCAGCCATGAACAATCCGTCATCACCCACCGACGTCAAGCCGCCACCGCCTTCGGTGCCGCAGTTCATGGTGACATGCTCGCGGATGCGGTTCCGCTTGCCGATCACCAACCGGCTCGCCTCACCCTTGAATTTCAGGTCCTGAGGTATTTCACCAATGACCGCAAACGGGAAAATGACAGTACCCTCGCCAACTTCGGTCTGGCCAGAGATGACAACGTGGCTCTTAACAACCACATCCGCATGTATCACCACATCTGGCCCGATCACGCTAAACGGCCCAACGCACGCCGATGGATCCACCTGCGCGCCCGGTTCAATCACTGCTGAGGCGTGAATGTTGCTCATGCAGGGTCTTTTGGAAGGTCGAGCATCGCCATAAATTCGGCCTCGGCAGCCATTTCGCCATCAACAGTGGCAACGCCCGCAAAGCGCCAGACCTTGCCGCCCGCCTTGCCGCGCACGGTTTTCAGATCCATGCGCAGAACGTCACCCGGTACAACTTTGCGGCGGAATTTGCAGTTATCAATGGACATGAAATAGATCAGCATGTCGCGGTCCATCTGATCAAGGGCAACGCCCACCATCACACCCGCGGTCTGGGCCATCGCCTCGACAATTGTCACACCGGGCATGATGGGCGTGCCGGGGAAATGCCCCTGAAAGTGCGGCTCGTTCATGGTGACATTCTTATATCCGATGGCGGATGCGGTGCCGTCAATCTCTTCGACTTTATCGACCAGAAGAAAGGGATAGCGGTGCGGCAAAATGCGCTGGATCATCTGAATGTCGGCGCGCTTTTTTTCTTGGGTCATTGGCTGTCCGTCTTTTGCAATTATTTACAAATGGCTACCAATTCCGCAGCCTCGGGGCAAGCGTCAGGGCTTGGAAGTCGCCGTACCGCTGCCTATTGTTTCATTCAGCAATGCAATGGCATCATCTGTGATCTCAACCGCAGACGCACTGACAAATACGGTACGGCGGTCCAGAATAACGGCGGCCCCAGCATCGCGCATCAGCCTTTCCAACACGGGGGCCGCGGCGGTCAGAAACACTTCGCGTTCCTCATCCAGCAATGCGTTCAAGGCACGTCCCTTGGCGGCCTGTTCCTGACGTGTTTGTTGAACCTTCTTGTCGAATGCATCTGCCAGAACGCGAAAATCTTCTGGGGCCATATCGGCGCGCTGGGCGGTCAATGCCTTTTCTTCGGCTTCCAGATCAGTCGCGATCTGATCGTTTTCAGCGGCGAGTTTGTTCCCCTCGATCTCGATCTCCTGCGCGACTCGCAAGCCAAATTCGCTTTCCTGAAAGACCCGGTCAGAATCGATTGTCAAAATCGGGCTGCTCACCACGCCGCGTTCAAGCGGAATGTCGGTTTGGGATTGGGCAGAAAGAGGTGCGGCCCCAAAGAGGGCCAGCACCAGTATCACGATGGCACGCGTGCCGATCATCAGATCAGAACGTCGTGCGCAGAGTGACTTCAAAGCTCTGCTCTTTATCGAAGGTTTCGCTCTTCAACGCTTTTGAGAAATTGAACTGCAGCGGTCCCACAGGTGTGTCCCAGAACAATGACACGCCCACAACATGACGGAAAGAGCCGCTTTCACCAACGACGGTGCCAGTTACCGCACCGGTGTTCACATCGCTTAGATCCCACAAGTTCCCAACGTCATAAAAGAGGCCGCCATTGATCCCGTATTCCTCTGGCAAGCCCAGCGGGAATTCGGCCTCAAAGCGCGCCACAACATAGAGATTACCACCCAAGGGATCATCAAGTGTGCCACCTACCTCACGCGGACCGATGCCGCCGGGTTCAAATCCACGAATGTCGGACGGCCCAAGATTAAACCGATCCACAACGCGGTTGGTGCCGCTTTGCCATGCCAATGCGCCGCCTTCGAGCGTCGCGCGTAACGTCACATCTTCGTTAAAGATTTTCTTTTCGCCGGTGACCTTGGCCACCGTCTTGATGTATTTGTTGTCGCCGCCCAAACCGGCAAAGTCCTGCGAAAATTCAAGCAGAATACCGGACGTCGGATCAAGACCCGTTGTGCGCGTGTCATATGCGTAGGCATAGCCAAGCGACGACGAGGAAAGAGATCCTGCGTTGATATCGCTTTGAACAATTCCACCATTGGTCTGCGGAGCTGTACCATCGCGATCAACCAATTCAATATCCTGAAACGTGTATCGCAGAGACAGACGGCTGTTTTCGCCTATGGGGAATGTCAGACTAGGCTGAAAAATGAACCGGTTTGAATCAAAGGACGCAAAAGACGAATTGGTTTCGGCATAGTCAAGGTTCAGACCAAGCGCAACATCGCGCCCCAAAAGGCGCGGCTCAACGAAATTGATGCCATAGCGTGTTGCCTCTGACGCGGTTGAAACCGTGAGAGCCAATTTCTGCCCGCGTCCAAGGAAGTTGGATTCGGAGAAACTGACCGCCAGACCGATGCCGTCGTTGTTCGAGAATGTACCGCCAAAGTTCAGCGAACCTGTCGGTTTTTCCTCAACGTTTACATCGACGACAACCTGTTCGCTGCTGGATCCTTCGCGAGCGTTCACCTCTGCCGTTTCGAAATAGCCAAGGGCGCGAATCCGTTCCGCTGCCTGCCGGATTTCGCGTGGGTTGAAGGGGTCGCCCTCAACCGCATCAAATTCACGCCGGACGACACGGTCAAGCGTGGTTGTGTTGCCTTCGATGTCGATGCGTTCGACAAAGACCCGTGGTCCACGGCTCAGTACATATGTAATGTTCAGCGACAGATCACGATCGTTCCGCTCCACCCGCGGTTCAACACGCAAGAAATCCACTCCATCGCGGATTGCCTGACGTTCCAGGCGAGCGATATCGGCCTCAACCAGCGTGGGTGAATAGACCACGCCGGGGCGCACTTTTACAATCTCGCGATAGGTGTTTGCATCCACATTCGGCAGTTCTGAGACCAGATTGATCTCACCAAACTTGAATTGCTGGCCTTCGGTGATGTTGAAAGCGACAAAATAGCCGTCACGTTCTTCGGTCAGTTCAGCGTTTACCGCCGAGGTGCGCATATCGACATATCCGCGCGACAGATAGAAATCACGCAGCAGTTGCTTATCCACTTCGATGCGGCTTTCGACCAGCGTGTCGCGTTTGACCAGGCGGCGGAACAGTCCCGCCTGCTTGGTGTCCAGCACGCGACGCAGCCGGCGGTCCGAATAGATACGATTGCCCACAAAGCTCAGGCGTTCAATCTCGACGTTGTCGCCCTCAAAAATTTCAAACACCAGATCAACGCGGTTTTGATTGCGACGGATAACGCGGGGCTGCACACGGGCCGACAACCGGCCATCGCTGCTATAGGCCTCGGCAATCGCCGCGGCATCTGCCTCTGCCTGAGCAGGGTTAAAGACGCGCCGTTCGGTCGAGTTGATCAACCCTTCCAGCACTTCGTCCTTGATCCGTTTGTTGCCCTCAAACCGCACCCGATTCAGCGTGGGCAATTCTGTCACGGTGATGACCAGCGTGCCGCCACGCGGCTCGATGGCAACAGTTTCGAACAGACCCGAGTTTTGCAGGTTCTGATATGCGTCATTTAACTGACCACCACTGACCGGTGCACCGCGCCTGATTCCGGCTCTTGCCAGAATGGCACTGTCGCCGATCCGCTCGTTGCCATTGATCACGACGTTGTTGAACTGATAACTTTGCGCAAGAACTTGTGTGGCGGGTGCCATCCAAGCCGTTGACAACAGGGCACAAACAGAGACCCCGCGCATCAAGTTCGACAGTGTTTTCGTTATTGCCCGCTCGGAAGGCGCAGCGCCTTCAATCCTCAGCCCCATGGTTCTAACCCAATCTTAAGACATCATTGACGTCCTGAGTACGCAGGTTGTCGCCGTTTGTCAAAACCATCGGTGGTAAAAATTCACTACATAATGCAGTTATCTAACCCAGTTAGACATCATACAGTGGGTTGGCAGATCAATCAAAGAGATCCGACAAAGGCTCCTGCGGCCAGCGCAAAAGCAATCGTGGCCACATAAAGGACGCGATCCCAGTTGAGTTCCATCAACAGGCTTAGGCCCCGGTATGAACTTTGAATCGCTTGCATGTCGTGCTCCTTTGGCAACGCATCAAGTCCTAACAAAGGATTAAGGCACGAGTTTGACCAAATGTGGCCGCAATATGGCGATTGCGGATATTTGCCCAGGATAAATGATCGCTCTGCCGGTGCACCTCTCAGCGGTCCTAGACTGCGTCGCCCGCGTCCATCCGCGCCAGAAAACTGGCTGCATCTTGCAGCACCGTCTTTTGATGATCCGGCTTCATCCGGTCCCAGGTGCGGTACATGTTGCCCATCCGTGCGTTGCCTGAAAACCGGTCGCGGTGGCGGATCAGAAAATCCCAGTACAGCAGGTTGAAAGGACAGGCATCCTTACCGGTCTTGTCCTTGACCTTGTATCCACAGCTTTTGCAGTAATCTGACATGCGGTTGATATAGGCCCCTGAGGACACATATGGTTTCGACCCGACAATCCCTGCATCGGCATATTGGCTCATCCCGATGACATTTGGGGCCTCAACCCATTCATAGGCATCTGCATAAACCGCCAGATACCATTCATGCACCTGCCCCGGATCGATCCCCGCCAGCAGAGCGAAATTTCCGGTGATCATCAGGCGCTGGATATGATGGGCATAGGCGTCTGTTTTGGTCTGCTCAACCGTTTTGGCAACACAGTTCATTCCGGTGTCTGCGCCCCAAAAAAAGGCCGGCAGATCACGGGTGTGGCCCAGCACATTGCGCGACGTGTATTCCGGCCCTTGCAGGAAATAAATACCACGCATGTATTCACGCCAACCGATGATCTGGCGGATGAATCCTTCCACCGCATTGATCGGTGCGCGGCCCGCCTGATATTCGCTTTCGGCTGCGCGGCAGACTGCAAGAGGATCAAGCAGGCCTGCGTTTATGTAAAGGCCAATGACAGAGTGATAAAGAAACCTGTTCTCGTTGAGCATCGCATCTTGATAATCGCCAAAAAGCGGCAAGGCGTCCCGCAGCCACCGCTCAAAATGGCGCTGCGCCTGTGCGGTTTCAGTGGCAAACCACATTGGTTCAAGATCACCAAAATTCTTATCAAAACGCTGTGCGACAAGCGCCATCACATCCGGGTCAGGTTCAAACTGCATCGGGCCGAAATAGTGAATGTCCCTGGGCGCTGCCTTGCGGTTGTCATGGTCAAAGTTCCATTGGCCCCCGACCGGTTTGTCACCGTCCATCAACAACCCGGTCTTGCGGCGCATGTTGCGGTAAAACCATTCCATCCGAAGTTCCTTGCGGTCCTTCGCCCATACCTCGAACTCGGCGTGTGAGGCGATGAACCGTGTATCGGGCAGGATCGTTGTGTCCAGCGGCAAATCGTTCAAAGCCGCAATCAGCCGCCATTCGCCCGGTTCCGTCGCGATCACCGTACTGGTGCCATATTCTGCGGCCCTGCGCAGCAGCTCGCCGTTGATTGACCCGGTATTTTCAGGATCATCCAGTTTGGTGTAGACCACGGTCAAACCGTCCCTGCGCAGCTGCGCCGCAAATTTGCGCATCGCGGTCAGAACAAAGGCAATCTTCTTGGGGTGATGCGGCACATAGGTGGTTTCATCCGCGACTTCGGCCATTACGATAACGTCGCCTTGGGTGGCCTGTTCCAATGCCGAAAGCGTCGGTGTCAGTTGATCACCAAGAACCAGAATAAGCCGCGTCATGAGGTCCCTATTTTTGGCTTGCCCTTCATGGGCAGAATAAATCGTTCCCAAGCGCGAAGACCATCAGCATCAGCACCAGCGACACACCAACGGTCATCAGGACGCGCAAAGCACCATCGCTGGGTGGTTTGCCAGCCACAGCCTCATAAGCATAAAACACCAGATGCCCGCCATCGAGCGCCGGGATCGGAAAGAGGTTCAGCAGTCCGACCGCGGTGGACAAAACGGCGATGAAGTAGATAAACGACTGCGCGCCCTGGCTCGCCATGGCACCGGAAGTCTGTGCGATACCGACCGGGCCGGACAGATTGCAGGTGCTGATGTTGCCAACGATCATCTGTTTGAGACCAGACAATGATCCATCGATGATCCGCCAGGTGTTCGCCACGCCGCCCCAAAGCGCCTCACCCAGACCGGGTGCCGTGGTTGCAGCCTCAAAAGCCATCCCACCAGCAATGCCAATGCGCAGATTTTTCACAAAGCTGCCGTCGGGCTGCGGTTCATCCGTGGACTTGGGGATCATGGTAAACTCAAGGCTCTCGCCCGCCCGCCAGACGTTGAGCTGCAGCGCTTTTCCATCAGATGCCTCAACAGCGGTTTTCAATTGCTGAAAGGCAAAGATCGGCTCGCCATCCACGCCCGTAACGACATCGCCTGATTTGAGCCCCGCCTGATAGGCGGCTGATTGCGGCACGACCTGATTGACCAATGGTGGCAACAGATAGGGTCCATCAACGCTCAGAGCGGTGCCATCGCGCACCACGTCGTAATTGAGGACCTGCTGCTGTGGGATGCCTTCAATGAAAGCATTATAGGCCTCTTCATCGTCCATGCTGGGTGTGGTCACACCATTGATGCCCGCAATCTCATCTCCGGACTGCAGACCCTGTGCCGCATTGGGCAGTGGGCGCATTTCGCCGACAGTCAGCGGGTCTCGTGCCACGCCAACGGTAAGCGCGACTGCAAAAAAGATGATGATCGACAGGGCAAAGTTGAACACAGGCCCCGCCGCCACTGTCAGCGTGCGCGCCCAAAGCGGTGCACCGTGCATGGTGTGGCGCTTGGCCTCCGGGTCATCAGCAACAGCTGCCATTGCGGCCTCATCCTTGCCCGATGCGGCATTGGCGTCGCCTGCGAATTTCACGTAACCGCCAAAAGGCAAGGCAGCGATCTGCCAGCGGGTGCCGTGTTTGTCGGGACGCGACCACAGCACCGGGCCGAACCCCAGTGAAAACACGTCCGCCTTGATCCCTGTCCAGCGCCCGACGATGTAGTGACCGTATTCATGGATCGCCACGATGACCGACAGCGCGACCACAAACGCCAGCAAAGTCCAGATCAACCCGCCAAATTGCGGCAACAAACTCAAAATATCCAAAACGCTACCCTGCTCTTTTATCAATTGCGGCTTTTGCCGCCTCACGTGCCAAATGGTCCACTTTGTGCACGTTATCAAGGGTCATGCTCACATCAATATAGCCGGGCTGGCGATCAAGCTGTGTCATCGTGTCCTCAACGACCTCGGCCATCTGGGTGAAATTGATCTGCCCTGCGATGAATCCGTCCAATGCAGTTTCCTTAGCGGCGTTAAACACCGCCCCCATCAATCCGCCCGCCCCCATAACCTCGCGGGCCAGCCGCAGGGCGGGCCAGCGCGCACCATCGGGGGTCGAAAAATCAAGCTGGCCGATGGCCGCAAGATCCAGACGCTCCACCGGGAGATGTGCCCGGTGCGGATGGTGCAGCGCATATCCGATCGCATGGCGCATATCGGGTGGGCCAACATGCGCCATCAAGCCGCCATCGCGAAACCCGACCAGGGCGTGAACCATGGACTGCGGATGCACGAGCACCTCGATCTGATCCGGATCGACGCCAAAAAACTCCCGGGTTTCAATGACTTCCATCGCCTTGTTGAACATGGACGCGGAATCAATGGTGATGCGCTGGCCCATGTCCCAATTGGGATGGGACGACGCCTGATCCAGCGTTGCCTGCGCAAGTTTATCCAACGGCCAATCGCGAAATGCCCCGCCGCTGGCGGTGATGATGATCCGCTCCACCGCCGTGATATCTTCGCCGACGAGGGCCTGAAATATCGCAGAATGCTCACTGTCGACGGGCAGTATCGTCGCGCCGTGAGTATGGGCCGTTTCCAGCAAAAGCTGCCCGGCGCACACCAGCGATTCTTTGTTGGCCAGCGCCAGCGTGCATCCCTGCGCCAATGCAGCAAATCCCGGTGCCAGCCCGGCGGCACCCACGATTGCCGACATGATCCAATCGGCCGGACGGCTGGCCGCCTCAACAACCGCATCCGCGCCTGCCGCGGCCTCGACATCTGAACCTTTCAGCGCATCGCGCAGATCCTCCAGCAGGTCAGGCCGCGCTGTTACCGCGATCTTGGCCCGCATTTCTATCGCATCCGCGGCCAATTGCGCGATGTTGCCCGCCCCGGTCAGCGCCACAACGTCGTAGGCTGCCACGTTGCGGCGCACCAGATCAAGGGTATTCTGCCCGATCGATCCGGTGGCCCCCAGAATACTGATGCGGCGCGGCATCGCGGGGTCAGCCCAGTCCCGGAGGAAAGCCAATAAACTGGCCGATGATCAGCAAGAACAATGACGCCCCCAGCATCCCATCAAAGCGGTCCAGCAATCCGCCGTGGCCGGGGATCAAATCTGAGCTGTCCTTGACACCCATCGTCCGTTTCAGCCCGGATTCAGCAATATCACCCATCTGCGACGCCATCGAGACCGCGATGGATATCCCGATCAATTGCAAACCCACACCGGTGTTGATCGAAAACAGCAGCCCCACAACGGCTGCGCCCACCCATCCAGAAGCGGTGCCGGACCATGTTTTCTTGGGGCTGACGCGCGGCCAGAATTTCGGCCCTCCAAAAGCGCGACCGGCAAAGTAGCCAACCACATCGGTGACAACCACAACCATCACCAGCCACAACAGCCACCCAAAGCCCATGTCATCACGGACCTGCATCATGCCATATCCGGCCAGCAGGATCAGCACGGTATAGGACATATAAATGGTCCGGTTTTCAGACAGATAGCCAAATCCGATCATCGCCGGGGCCAGCAAAAGCGGCAGGGCAAAACCGACCGGTAAATAAATTGCAAAAAAGACCGCGAGCCCGGTCAGCACGCCCAACTGGAGTTGCACGTGGCGCACTCCGGGACGCAGCATGCCAACCAGTTCCCAGACCATCAGGCCACAAATCAGCGCCACCAAGGCATGAAATAAGTGGCCCCCGAACCAGATACCGATCAATCCGATCAGGACCATTGCAGCCGATGACGCCATTCGCGCGGTCAGATCAGACCATTGTTCAGGCGATTTGTTCATCTGTCTCTCCGGTCAGGTTTTCACGGCACCGAAACGGCGATCACGGTCGCCATAGGCGGCGCACAGTCGGCCGAATTCTTCTTTGGAAAAGTCGGGCCATAGGGTGTCGATAAATTCGTATTCAGCATAGGCGGATTGCCACAGCAGAAAGTTGGAAATTCTGGCCTCGCCACTGGTGCGGATCACCAGATCAGGATCGGGAAGGACGTAGGTATCCAAATATTTGGGCAAGGTTTCTTCGTCCACCGCTGCCGGATCAAGCCGCCCGTCCGCCACATCCTGGGCCAACCGCCGTGTGGCGCGGGCAACCTCGTCGCGGCTGCCATAGTTTATTGCGATGGTCAGGTGCACCAGCGTGTTGTGCTCTGTCGCCTCTTCAAGATCAGTCATCATTTTGATCAGCTTGTCATCAAGCCGAACCCTGTCGCCGATGAAACGCACCCGCACGCCAAATTCAGACAGGCTGCGCGTTTCCTTTTTGATATAGCGCCGAAAAAGGCTCATCAGGCCGGCAACCTCGACCTGAGTGCGCTTCCAGTTCTCCGTCGAGAAAGCAAAGATCGTCAGGTATTCGACGCCGAAATCCGGGCAGGATTCGACCACCTCGCGTACTCTTTTGGCCCCCGCATGGTGGCCAAACAGCCGCGGTCTGCCGCGCTGTGTTGCCCACCGCCCGTTACCGTCCATGATGATCGCCACATGGCGCGGCCCACCGGGAACGATTTTGGTTTTTGGCCCGGAGTCTGGCAGGTCGGCGGAACTCATGTACTAACTTTCAAATAACAGGCATCTAGGTCACAGATCGGATTAAACCTGCATGATTTCGGCTTGCTTGGTTTCAAGTTGATCATCGATCCTGGAGATGAACTTTTTGGTAATTTCCTGAACTTCATCTTCCCAAATTTTCTGATCATCTTCGGACAGCGCGCCGTCATTTTTAGCCTTCTTGATCTGGTCCATGCCGTCGCGGCGGACATTGCGGACGCTGACGCGCGCATGTTCGGCATATTGGCCCGCGACTTTGGTCAACTGGGTGCGGCGGTCTTCGTTCAACTCAGGGATCGGGAGCATGATAATGGTGCCGTTCAGCTGCGGATTGATGCCCAACCCAGATTCGCGGATCGCTTTTTCAACCTTGCCAACCAGCGCCTTGTCCCAAACGTTGATCGTAACCATCCGCGATTCCGGGACGTTCACCGTGCCGACCTGATTTATCGGGGTCATGGAGCCGTAGGCGTCGACCATTACCGGTTCCAACATAGACGCCGACGCGCGCCCTGTGCGCAGCGACGCAAATTCCGTGCGCAGTGAGCTAAACGCCCCCTCCATCCGCCGCTCAAGATCGTCGGTATCAAGTATGAAGTCTTCTGCCATGGTTTCCTCGTACTGCTGTCTGGGCTGTTGGTGGACTATTTATGCCAGCCTGTCGCACTTGTATAGTCGCCTCCGCCCACCGTTGTCCCGGAATAACCATATCTCAAGGAATATTCGCGAATTGTGACCGAACCCGAAATTGGATCGGAACGCTTGGTCGTGGCGGTATGATCTGGACTTTGCACATTGGACCGCAGCGGATACTGCGGGGTTGGCTTGGTCCGGGTATCTGCACCATCAGATCCGTCGCCGATTTTTCTGGTGCCTAATTTCTTGGTTCCACATCAGCCCCGCAAAGACCTGTGTGACCGCCTGAACGGCAACCCGTTGATACTTCCTAGCCCTGCACCCGCGTGTATGTGCCCTCGCCCGCAAGAATGCCACGAAAACCGCCCGGTTCATCCAATGAGAACACAATGATCGGCAGGTTGTTGTCACGGGCCAATGCAATGGCGCTGGCATCCATCACGCCCAGACGTTTCTGCAAAACGTCATCGTAGCTGACCGTGTCATAGCGTTTGGCATCGGCAAATTTGTTGGGGTCCTTGTCATAGACACCGTCCACTTTGGTGCCTTTAAAGATCGCCTCGCAGGACATTTCATTGGCCCGCAGGGTGGCGGCGGTATCGGTGGTGAAATATGGGTTGCCGGTGCCGGCGGCAAAGATGCAAACGCGCTTTTTCTCAAGGTGGCGCACAGCACGGCGGCGGATATAGGGTTCTGCCACCTCGTTCATCGTAATTGCAGAAATGACGCGGGTGTGGATGCCCAGCCCTTCAAGCGAGGATTGCATCGCCAGCGCGTTCATCACCGTTGCGAGCATGCCCATGTAATCGGCTGTAGTCCGCTCCATCCCCTGGGCCGACCCTTGCAGGCCCCGAAAGATGTTGCCGCCCCCGATGACCATGCAGATTTCAACGCCCATTTCGTGCACCGTCTGCACTTCGCGCGCAATCCGTTCCACCGTAGGCGGATGCAGGCCGAACCCCTGATCTCCCATCAGCGCCTCACCCGAAATCTTGAGCATGACCCGTTTGAACGTGGACTGCGGGGCGGCTTGGGGCGTGGCATCGGACATGGGGGCACCTTTCGGAGGGTCATTGAGCATTTCAATCTGCCGCAAAATGTCGCAAATGGAGGCAAGGTTCAATCCGTCCCCGCTGGTCTTGAGAAAGAAATATACCGACCCATGCCAATTGTCGCCTCTGATCTGTTGGAACAGTTGTCGCCTGAACAACCCGTCCTGATTGCAGGCCCGACCGCGTCGGGCAAATCGGCGCTGGCGCTTGAGATTGCCGAACGTCAGGGCGGCGTCATCGTAAATGCGGATGCCTCACAGGTTTATGCGTGCTGGCGGGTGATCACCGCGCGCCCCTCTGCCGAGGAAGAGGCGCGTGCACCGCATCTGCTATACGGTCATATTAAGGCCACCCAGTCCTATTCCACCGGCCACTGGCTGCGCGAGGTGGGGGGGCTGCTGGATGGGGTCAGGCCGATCATCGTGGGCGGTACCGGGCTTTATTTTACCGCCCTGACGCAGGGTCTGGCCGATATCCCTGCCACACCAACCGCAGTCCGCGCGCAGGGCGATGCACTGGACCGCCCACGATTGCTGGCCGGGATTGATCCTGAAACCGTCAAACGGATCGACATCATGAACCGGGTCCGCGTGCAGCGGGCATGGGAAGTTCAACAGGCCACCGGGCGCGGCTTGGCCGCATGGCAGGACAATACGGCCCCGCCTCTTTTGCCGTTGGATCGGTGTTTTCCCATTGTGATCGACGCGGACAAGGACTGGTTGAACAATCGGATCGCGCGGCGGTTTGCCCTGATGATCGACGGCGGTGCCGTGGATGAGGTTGCAGCGGTTCAGCCGACCTACGATCCTGCCTTGCCCGCACACCGCGCCATTGGTGTGCCGGAACTGATGGCGCATCTGAGCGGTGACATGACGCTTGATCAGGCACGAGACGCCGCCGTGACCGCCACCCGGCAATTTGCCAAACGACAGCGCACATGGATGCGCAGCAAAATGGCAACGTGGGCGCATATTCACCAGCCTTAATCGTTCGTTAAATTGACAAATGGTGATTTTTATGGGGGTAATTTGGGATTAACCACCCCGAACGCTTTCCCATATGCGATGTTTTTATGACTGAGCACACCTTTGACATCAAGATCCTGACCTTGCCGCAATTAACCGCCGGACAGGACTGGAAACTGCATCTTGCCCATGACCGCCCACACCATTTGCTGATCTGGATTACCCGTGGACAGGGCCGCGTGTTGCTTGATGGGCAACGCCGGGGTCTGGGTGTCCACAACGCGCTGTTGATCCCGTCGGGCGCGCTTTTTGCCTTTGATCTGGGTCGGCAGGGGATGGGGCAAGTGGTGGTGATCCCGCAGGGCACGCCGCTCAGGTTGCCTGAAATTCCACGCCATCTCAGGATCAGGGATGTCCACGTGCAAACAGAGCTTAATGGTTTGATTGAAGCCGCACAGCGCGAACAGAATTCGCAGCGCCCGCTGCGTCAGGACGCATTGGAAGCACATGCGGCGCTGATGTCGGTCTGGCTCAGACGGCAGATCATGCAAGAGGAACATGTGCCCGTCCGCCGCAACGCCGCTGCCCGGCTCAGCGCACGGTACTGCGCAATGATATCTGCACGCTATGCCAGCGGCGCACCAATGGCCGACTATGCCGCCGATCTTGGCGTGACACCCACCCACCTGACCCGTGCGGTCAAGGCCGCCACAGGCAAAACCGCGGCTGATCTGTTGACCGAACGTGTGGTTTACGCGGCCCGCAGCCTGTTAAGTGAAACCAAACAGCCCGCTCAGGACATTGCCCGACATCTTGGCTTTGGATCGGCCGCCTATTTCACCCGATTTATGCAGCAACATACGGGACATGCGCCCAGCAAGCTGCGCGCGGAAAAGCCCGGGCAAGAGAACAACAGACAAAGCCGCCCCTCAAGTTGAGGTCGCTTTTATACAAGAAACATGTCGCAAAATAACCGCGAAAGGGCGGAAGTTGCCGTTGACCTGCGCAACGGAGTCATGCCTCATAGGCGCGGGGGATTTTCAGGTGATATTGATTGTGCAATGCCAGCGCACCCCCAGCGCCCCCGTAACCACGTGGGGTGTTCGAAAAAGAAACGCGAAATAATTCAGTGCACGATGTGCTTTGACCATCACAGGAAGGCACCAAGCGCCGGACGTGATAAAAACCAAAACCGGCGGGACAAACCTGCTTAGCCACTCAACAGGGGCACTTCATGGGACTATTCATACTTCGCCGCCTGGGCGTGATGTTGCTGACGGCGCTGTGCCTGACGTTCATCGTGTTCTGGCTGACCAATCTATATCCGAACCTTGAAAAGCTGGCCAAGACGCAAGGCAACTTTCGGATGTCGGATGAAGCGGTTGCCAGCTATCTGGGCGACCGTGGCTATCTGCAACCCACCTACGACAAATTTGGCGAATGGTTGGGCGTCATGCCGGGATGGGTCACGGAAAAAGAAGATGGCAAGGTATTTGGCCGCTGTTTTCCAGAAGGCACACCCGAAGCAGAACGCCCGACACGTTGTGGTATCCTGCAGGGTGATTGGGGGTTCTCAACCGTGTTCAAGGATGATGTCGGGGCGACTGTGCTGACCCGGTTGGCGCTGACCGGGAAGCTCATGCTGTGGGTATTAATCCTGATGGTGCCAACGGCGCTGCTTGTCGGAGTTTTGGCAGGCATGCGCGAGGGATCAAAGCTTGACCGGTCCCTGTCCACCTTTTCGATCGCCACGACAGCAACGCCCGAATATGTATCCGGTGTGATTTTCATTGCGGTGCTGGCGTCTTCAAAGTTTGGCATATCACCCTGGCTGAACGAGATCGGGCTTTTGGAAAGCAAGACCCTGTTCCTTGGCTCTGCCACCAGCGCCATGGATGACGCGAATTTCTGGAACTTCTTTCTGCCGGTTCTGACCATTTCGCTTTATGGGATGGGATATATTGCGCGGATGACGCGGGCCTCAATGACCGAGGTGATGACCGCACAATATATCCGCACCGCGCGTCTGAAAGGCGTCAAATTCAGCGACATCGTGTTGAAACACGCGCTGCGCAACGCGCTGATTGCGCCGTTTACAGTGATCATGCTGCAGATCCCCTGGTTGCTGAACGGGGTGGTGATTGTCGAGACGCTGTTCAACTATAAGGGCTTTGGCTGGCTCCTGGTACAGGCGGCGTCCAACAACGATATTGAACTGTTACTGGCAGTGTCGGTCGTTTCAGTTGTCGTGGTGCTGGTGACGCAGCTGATATCGGATATCGGCTATGTTTACCTGAACCCACGCATTCGCATTTCTTAAGGGAGCATGGACATGGAACAATTGTCATGGACTGGGTCCTTAAGCGGACTGAACTTTATCTTTTTCCTGGTCATCGCGCTGTTGGCTTTGATGATCGTTATTCAAATCGTGGCATCCTATGTCACCGTTTCCGGAACGCGGGCGGTTAATGCAGATGGGACACTGGCCGCAGATAGCGGTGCCAGCGGATTTATCGGTGTGATTGTCACCTACCTGTTTTATTCGGCGGTGGCACTTGTGCTTGCCTACCTCGTTCTTGGCGTCTTCATGGGCACAAGGGCCGGTATCATTGGCGGCATGTCACGCCAGTTCTTGCCGGTGTGGATTGCGCTGATCGCTACTTTTGCGCTGTCGATCACATTCAAGCGCAAGCTGGGGCTTTACGGCAAACTCTTTGACAGCACCGTGGGCATGATCGGGTTTGCGATTGTGATGTTCTGGGTGTTCACCGGTATCTTTGGGGGTGTATTTGACATGCTAACCACCCATGACAGCCTGAGTCAGGTGTCGGGCATGAAAAACAAACTGCCCGGTACGCCGCTGGCGCGGGCCGAGGAAAATGACTTTCAGTGGTTCCTGCTGGGCGGTGACAATCTGGCGCGCGATGTGTTCAGTCGCTTGATTAAAGGATCATGGGTTGTGGTGCAGATCGCACCGCTGGCAACGCTCTTTGCGTTCATGGTGGGCATCACGCTGGGGTTGCCTGCCGGGTATTATGGCGGTCGTTTGGACACGATCCTGTCGTTTCTGGCCAATCTCATCCTCGCCTTCCCGGTAATCTTGCTGTTTTATCTGCTGGTCACGCCAGAGATCGTGCTGACAGGTATTCCCAATTATATGGCCGCATTCTTGTTTGTGTTCCCGCTGGTGTTCGTCGGGATCTTGCTGAACTCGCGCTATTACACCCAACCGACATTCCGTACCCCTTTGCTGGTCGTGGTTCTGGGCGTAATGGCGTGGCTTTATCTGTCTTTGATCAGTACCGACGGTGCGATCGTGGATGCCGTAACCTATCGTATTCCCGGCCTTCCCAACGCTATTGACCTTTTCAACATCGATGCAGGCATTCTTGTGGTGTTCGTGTCGGTGGTGTTTGTGAACTCGCCCACCGTGTTCCGGATCGTCCGGGGCCTCGCGCTGGATATCAAGACACGAGACTATGTGGCTGCGGCACAGACCCGTGGTGAGGGGCCATGGTACATCATGCTGTGGGAAATCCTGCCCAATGCACGGGGGCCGCTGATCGTCGATTTCTGTTTGCGCATTGGCTATACGACCATCCTGCTGGGAACCTTGGGTTTCTTTGGTCTGGGGCTTGAATCTGAAAGCCCGGATTGGGGCAGCACTATTAATTCCGGACGCAGGCTCCTGTCGCTTTATCCACATGCGGCCTTGGCCCCGGCGGTAGCACTATTGAGCCTCGTTCTGGGGCTCAACCTGCTGGCGGACGGTCTGCGCGAAGAAAGCCTGCGCGATTGATGAAAGGTGCCGACCGGGCGGATATCTGCCCGGTCCACCAAAGATATTTAAGCCGATAAGAGGCGATACCACCCTCTAAATCGGCACCCTATGAGGGAGACAAGAGATGGCTAAGACGGATTATGACGGTCCAATTCTGGAGATCGACAAACTGTCGATTTCGTTTTTCACCCGGCTCCGGGAAATTCCGGCGGTCATGGACTTTTCCGTTTCAGTCAAGCCCGGCGAAGCGGTCGGGTTGGTTGGCGAATCCGGTTGCGGCAAATCCACCGTGGCGCTGGGCGTCATGCAGGATCTGGGCAAAAACGGCCGCGTCGTTGGCGGTTCGATCAAGTTCAAAGGCCGCGATATGGGTGAGATGAGCGATGAGGAACTGCGTGATATTCGCGGATCCGAAGTCGCCATGATTTATCAAGAACCGATGGCCTCGCTAAATCCGGCGATGAAGATTGGCAGGCAGCTCATGGAAGTGCCGATGATCCATGCGGGCATGTCCGAAAAAGAGGCACATGATCGCGCGCTTCAGGTGGTGACTGACGTGAAATTGCCCGACCCCAAGCGCATCCTGAACGCCTATCCGCATCAATTATCAGGTGGTCAGCAACAACGCATCGTCATTGCGATGGCGCTGATGTCGGAACCGTCTTTGTTGATCTTGGACGAACCCACAACCGCGCTCGATGTCACGGTAGAGGCGGCTGTGGTGCAGCTGGTCAAGGAACTTGGCACCAAATACGGCACCTCGATGTTGTTCATTTCGCATAACCTTGGTCTGATCCTTGAAACCTGTGACCGGGTCTGTGTGATGTATTCAGGTGAAGCGGTCGAGCGCGGCACCATCGAAGAGGTGTTCGACGAGATGCAGCACCCCTACACTCAGGCGCTCTTCCGCTCCATCCCGCTGCCTGGCGCAGACAAAAATGCGCGTCCGCTGATCGCCATTCCGGGCAACTTCCCGCTGCCCCATGAACGCCCGCCGGGCTGTAACTTTGGCCCGCGCTGCGATTATTTTGAGGCCGGGCGCTGTGATCAAGGGTCCATTTCGATGGAACCGGTGCCAGGCAATGACCGACATCACACCCGTTGTGTCAAATTCCAGGAAATCGACTGGGCCGCACCGCTTGAGTTGGCCGAGGTCAAGACCAAGGGTGACGTGGGCAAAGTTGTCCTGAAAATGGACAACCTCAAGAAATACTATCAGGTCGCAGCCAACGCGATGTTTGGTGGCGGCGACACCAAGGTGGTCAAAGCCAACGAAACCCTCAGCTTTGAAGCCCGCGAATCCGAGACGTTGGCGATTGTGGGCGAATCCGGCTGTGGTAAATCGACATTCGCCAAGGTGCTGATGGGGCTTGAGACAGCCACCGAAGGCCACATTTATCTGGATGGTCAGGACATCGGCAATGTGCCGATTGAAAATCGCACCACGCAGAACGTGGCCGACATTCAGATGGTTTTTCAGAACCCCTTTGATACGCTGAACCCGTCGATGACCGTGGGCCGCCAGATCGTGCGTGCCCTTGAGATCTTCAAAATCGGCAAGAACGAGAAAGAGCGCTGGCAGCGGATGCTGGAACTGCTTGATCTGGTGAAGCTGCCGCGTGAATTTGCAACTCGGATGCCGCGGCAATTGTCCGGTGGGCAAAAGCAACGGGTCGGCATCGCGCGGGCCTTTGCGGGTGATGCGCGCATTGTGGTGGCGGATGAACCAGTGTCGGCGCTCGATGTGTCGGTGCAGGCTGCGGTTACGGACCTGCTGATGGAAATCCAGCGCGAACAGAAAACCACGCTGCTCTTCATCAGCCACGATCTGTCGATTGTGCGCTATCTCAGCGACCGGGTGATGGTGATGTATCTGGGCCATGTGGTTGAACTGGGCACCACAGATCAGGTGTTCAGCCCGCCCTATCACCCCTATACCGAGGCGCTGCTGTCGGCGGTTCCAATTGCAGACACCAAGGTCAAGAAAAAGCACATCGTGCTTGAGGGGGACATTCCGTCAGCCATGAACCCGCCACCGGGTTGCCCGTTCCAGACGCGGTGCCGTTGGAAATCCGAGGTGCCGGGCGGGCTTTGTGAGAAAGAAGTGCCGCCGATGCGTACCATGGCGGATGGCCATCAGGTCAAATGCCACCTCTCAGACGAGAAATTTGCCGAGATGGAACCGGTGATCGAAGTGAACGTCGCCGCTGAGTGACAATGGGACAAAAAAAAGGGGGCGGAACACCGGTTGATCCGCCCCCTTTTTCAATTTTTGCCTGCAAGTTTTAGCCGCCGTGGATGATTTTCACGTAATTCCGGGTTTCCTTGTAGGGCGGAATGCCGCCGTATTTCTTCACTGCCCCCGGCCCCGCATTATAGGCGGCAAGCGCCAGACGCCATGTGCCAAAGGTCCGGTATTGCTGTTTCAGATAGCGCGCGCCGCCCTCTAGATTTTCTTCGGGATTGTCGGGATTAACGCGTAATTTGCGCGCCGTGGCGGGCATCAGCTGCGCCAATCCCATCGCCCCTTTATGTGACCGCGCACCGGCATTCCATCCGCTTTCCTGCTGGATCAGGCGCAAGAAAAGATCAGCCGGAATGCCGTGCCGATTGGCCGCCTCGCGGGCGAGTGCAAGATAGACGCCCTTGTATTTGCCACGGTATTCGGGGGTCTGGTCGTCCCATTTAGTGGGTGTCACAACGGTCGGTGGTTTCAGCCGGACCGAGGCGGAATATTGTTTGGCGGCGCGGTTATCGAGCACGCTTTTTTGTGCATTAAAGAGGCCACTGCGATTCTTGGACGAAAAAATATCAGCTGAAACCGGCGCTGCGGACCCGAAAACCATGCTGCTGACCGCCGCGACGGCCCATATTTGCGATCTGCGCATCTTTACCAGTCCCCCAACCCTTCGTTCGATCCACTTCTTACCAACTCCAGCGGTTTTTGTCAGCCTTTGAATTCTTGAACGGTTGCGGCAATTTGGGCGGAAACTTGATGTTAACCATGGATCAACCAAGCTATAACCAACACGATTAGAAGAGGTCGATGGATTCGGCCCCTGCACAAACGACAATACCAAGGGGGGCGACATGGCCGGCTCAGTCAACAAAGTGATCCTTATCGGCAATCTGGGGCGCGACCCCGAGGTGCGTTCATTTCAGAACGGCGGCAAGGTGTGTAACCTGCGCATCGCCACGTCCGAGACATGGAAAGACAAAAACACCGGCGAACGCCGCGAAAAGACCGAATGGCACAGTGTTGCGATTTTCAACGAAGGTCTGGTGCGGATTGCTGAGCAGTATCTGAAAAAGGGCTCCAAGGTCTATATCGAAGGCCAGTTGCAGACCCGCAAATGGCAAGATCAGTCTGGTGCCGACCGTTATAGCACCGAGGTGGTGCTGCAGGGCTTTAACGGTACGCTGACCATGCTTGACGGGCGCGATGGCGGCGGATCGGGCGGTGGCGGCGGATATGATGACCGCGGCGCTGGCGGCGGCGGATACGATCAGGGCGGTGGATATGACAGCGGCCCTTCCTCATCCGGGGGCGGTAGCGGCGGCGGCGGTGGATCATCGCGTGATCTGGATGACGAAATCCCGTTCTGATGCGGTCGGGCGTCTCTGTTCGCGTTTTGGGTCATGCCGACGTGGACAGCGCGCTGTTGCTTTACAATGAACTTACGTTCGGACCACCCGCGCAGAACGCGGGTGCGTTTGACGCTGTGATCACCCATCCCGGCAGTTCCGTTTTTGGCGGGTTTATCGGCGATGATCTGGTCTCGATGGTGACGCTGCATTTACTGCCAAATGTGCTTTGGAATGCGCGGCCCTATGCGTTGATCGAAAACGTGGTGACGCGGCGCGATCATCAAAAACAGGGTTTGGGCCGCACAGTGATGAACGCGGCGATTGCGGTGGCCTGGGATGCGGACGCCTATAAAATCATGCTGATGACCGGGCAAAAGCGCGGTGCCAAAGGTTTTTACGAGGCGGTCGGTTTTTCGGCAGAGGACAAATTCGCGATGGTTCTGCGGCGCGACTGATTGCTAGCGCGCGGCCAATCCATCGCGCAATACACCAAGAACCGCATCGCGGGGCACATCGCCAGTGACGAAAGCGGTGCCAATGCCGCGGGCCAGAATAAACCGCAGCTGACCATCCACGACCTTTTTATCCTGTCCCATCAGACCCAGCAGCCCTTCGGCATCCGGCAAATCACCTGCAATGTCCGACAGGTCTGTTTTCATACCCATCGCCTTGAGATGCGCACGCACCCGGCTTGGGTCCTCTTGGCTGCACAGCCCCAGCCGCGCTGACAATTCAAACGCCAGCGCACACCCGATCGCTACCCCCTCGCCGTGCAACAGACGGTCCGAATATCCGGTCGCCGCCTCAAGTGAATGACAGAACGTATGGCCAAGGTTCAGCAATGCCCGATCGCCCTGCTCTGTCTCGTCACGCATCACAATGTCGGCCTTCATCTGGACCGACCGCCGCACCGCTTCGACACGTGCGGCCCCATCACCCGCTGCCAAGGCCGGGCCTTGGCGCTCAAGCCAGTCAAAGAACGTCGCATCCCCAAGCAGCCCGTATTTAACGACCTCACCGTAGCCGGCCAGAAAATCGCGGGGCGTGAGCGTTCCCAGAACGGCAGTGTCCGCCAGCACCAAAGACGGCTGATGAAAGGCCCCGATCAGGTTCTTGCCCTGCGCCGCATTGATCCCGGTCTTGCCCCCAACAGAGCTGTCGACCTGGGCCAGCAGCGATGTCGGGATTTGCACAAACCGGACTCCGCGCCGCAGAATGGCTGCGGCAAAGCCTACGAGATCACCCACAACGCCGCCGCCAAAAGCGATCACCAGATCGCGGCGTTCCACCTTTTGATCCAGCAGCCAATCACAGCAAATGTTCAGCTGTTCCCAGCTTTTCGTCGCCTCGCCGGGGGGCAGCGTCATCGCCGCCATCTCAATCCCCGTGGCCGCCAATCCAGCGCGTAGCGTTTCCAGATGCAGGGCCGCGACATTTGCATCCGAAATCACCGCGACCTTTTTGCGGGCCAGCATCGGGGACAGATATGCGCCCGCCTCTGCCAAAAGATCAGGGCCGATCACCACATCATAGCCCCGGCCCGGCAGATTGACGTTCACGGTCTCACGCATCGTGTTTCTCCAACACATCCGGCCTGCTCAGCAACATCTCGATCACCCGTTCCGCCATGGCATCAATGGTAATCTTCGGCGCGCAAAGCACGCAAAGATCAGACTTTTCATAGATCGGCACCCGTACCTGATAGAGCGCCTGAAGCGTTGCTTTGGGGTCTTTGGTGTGCAGCAACGGACGGGTGTCCTTGTGACGCACCCGGTTCCACAGCAGGTTCAGATCCGCATTCAACCACAGCGACACGCCGCGCGCTCCAATCATTTCGCGGTTCACCTCAGCCAAAAAAGCGCCGCCGCCGGTTGACAGAATACCGGCGGTCCCATCCAACAATCGCGAAATCACCTCTGTTTCGCGTTTGCGAAAAAAGGCCTCGCCATCTCGGGCAAAAATTTCGGGAACACTCAGGTTTGCAGCCGTCTCGATCTCACTGTCGCTGTCAAGGAATGGCACGCCCAGCTTTGCAGCGACGGCACGGCCCACGGCGGTCTTTCCAGCACCCATCATCCCCACCATGGCTACGGTCTTTTTCAAGACGTACCGGGGGGCGGACTTGCCTGCATCGGCTTGTGTTTGCTCAATTCCGCTCATTTTTATCTGAATGACGTGATATTGGGGAAAAGGCCATATATAGAATGGGTAAAGAATACAAAAAACGAACGGGCATTTTTCATGGGCAAACTGATCAAGCTGCTGATAATTCTACTGATTCTGGGCTTTATCGGGTTGGTTGGCTATGCGTATCTGGGTCCGTTTTTTGGTGTGGATTTTTCTCCCGACCAAGTAGAAACGCGTGAACCCGTGACATTGATTGCGCAATAACATGCAGATGATGCGGATGGCCAATCTGGGAATTTGGGCGTTTGTACCGGCTTTCATGGCCTTTAGCGCCCATGCCCAGACGCAAGAATTGCCATCCGGCCAAACCCCGCTTTCGGTGATTGACTGGCTGGGCACGCAAGGCCCCGCCACGACAGGCCAGGTGCCCCCGCAGTTCCCTGAAGGGCAGCAATCAAATGAACCGCCCGTGACCAAAAGCGGCACACCACCGATCGTGACAGTCGCGCCACTGGGCGAGGGCAGCCCGCGCGAAATCGGATTGGTGCCGACAGTTGTGACCGGGTTGCCAATCGACATCTGGGCGGGCAGCGACGCGGATCAGATCATCAAAAAGATCAAAGACCTTGCCGATCCAACCCTGCCTGCGGCGCAGGCGCTCCTTTATACCGTCTTGTTGGCCGAGGCACGGGCACCGCGTGGCGGTGTGGCGGCAGGCGACGCCCTGGCGCTGGCGCGCGTTGAAAAGCTGGTGACGCTGGGCGCGCTTGATCCGGCGTTGTCGCTGATCGAACAGGCCGGGGTGACGACGTCGCCTGATCATTTCGATTTATGGATGCAGATCAGTCTGTTGAACGGAACCGAAGACCGTGCCTGTGCCACCTTGGCAGGCGCACCGCATCTGACCCGCGACTACGGCACCCGGATTTTCTGTGCGGCGCGGGCGGGCAACTGGGACAATGCAGCACTCACATTTGGATCGGCGCAGGCACTGGGGCTGATGAGCGACGAAAAGCTTGATCTGATAGACCGGTTCCTGAACCCCGATGCCTATGAGGGCGCGCCACCCCTGCGCCCGCCACGAAAAATGGACCCGCTCAGTTTTCGTTTGTTCGAAACCATTGGCGAGCCGCTGCCAACGGGCAATTTAGCCCGCCAATATGCTGTTGCAGATCTGCGCGATGTTGCGGGATGGAAGGCACAGTTGGAGGCCGCAGAGCGTTTGACGCGGCTGGGGGCCTTGCCGGACAATCGGTTGCTGGGCCTTTACACAGATCGACAAGCCGCCGCATCAGGGGGCATCTGGGACCGGGTTTCTGCCCTGCAACGGTTTGAAACAGCGCTCAACACCGGCAGCGCCGAGGCTGTGGCGAAAACCCTGCCAACGGTCTGGGCCGCGATGCATGAAGCAGGGCTTGAGGTGTCATTTGCCACGTTGTTTGCCGATCCGCTTGCACAGATACCACTGACGGGTCGCGCCGCTGACATCGCCTTTGAGATTGCCCTGCTGTCGCCCGCCTATGAAGCCGCATCGGTTAATGCGCAGCAGAAATCACTGCTCACCGCGATTGGCATTGGTGAAATGCCCGAAAAAGCACCGGATGATGTGATGGAACGGGCGGTGTTCGAGGCGTTTACAACGGCAACACCGCGTGCCGATCTGATTGCCAATGCCCGCCAGAAGCGGCTGGGCGAGAGCATCCTGATCGTGCTCGACCTTCTGAACGACGGGGCGGGCGGGGATGCCAGTGCGCTGCGCGATGCGCTTGCGACGTTGCGCGCTTTGGGTCTTGAGGACACGGCGCGCCGTTTGGCGTTGCAAACCCTTTTGCTGGAGCGGTGAGATCATGCAAACGCAGACCTTTCATTGGATTTCCAGCTTTCTAGAGGCGCAGGCGGCCGAATTGGGTGCCGCGACCAACACGCTGCTGGCGTATGGCCGCGACCTCAAGGATTTCGATGTGTTTCTGTCGCGCCGTGGCTCTGATTTTATGCAGGCCGCAAAGGCGGACGTTGAGGCATATCTGGTGCATTGTGATGCGCAGGGTCTGGCCAAGTCCACCCGTGCCCGGCGGCTTTCTGCGATCAAACAACTGTACCGCTTCGCTTTTGAGGAAGGGTTGCGCACTGACAATCCCGCGATCCAGATTGCGGGGCCCGGTCAGGACAAACGCCTGCCCAAGATCCTTTCGGAGGCCGAGGTGGACGCCCTGCTTGAGGCCGCACGCGCCTCTGGTCGGTCACAAGCCGATCAGACCCGCAACACCTGCCTGATGGAGCTGCTTTATGCGACGGGCATGCGGGTCAGCGAATTGGTCGGTCTGCCAATCAGTGCCACGCGCGGTGATCCGAGGTTGTTGTTGATTATGGGCAAGGGTGGCAAGGAACGCATGGTGCCGCTGTCGCCCCCTGCCCGCACTGCGCTGACCGAATGGCTGCTGATGCGCGACAAACAGGATGAGGCCGCGCAGGCCAAGCGTCTGCCCGTCTCAAGGCATCTGTTTCCTTCGCGCGGCGCGTCAGGCCATCTGACCCGGCATCGGTTCTATCTGCTGATCAAGGAATTTGCAGTGGCCGGGGGCGTTGACCCTGCAAAAGTCACCCCGCACACGCTGCGTCATGCCTTTGCGACGCATTTGCTGGCGCATGGTGCGGACCTGCGCGCCATTCAGACCATGCTGGGCCATGCGGATGTGGCCACGACGGAAATCTACACGCATGTGCTTGAGGAACGGTTGTCCGAACTGGTGCTCGAACATCATCCCCTTGCCAAAGAGGGCAAACGCAAATCGGCAGGCAGAATATCTTCGGACGGCCAATAGCCCGACTGCAATCCGCGCCTGTACCCGTCGGGCAGACCGGCATCCGCCATGTCACGCATCGCACCTGCCACGTCATAATCAAGCCGATGGATCTGGACCTCGCCACCATCCAGTATCGCAAAGCGCGTCTGCTGACGCCCATCATGGGGCGGCATCCCGATCACGCCCGCATTGATCCATCGGCCTTTCGGCGTCTTGCGGATAAACGGGATGCCACAATGGCCCGCGATGATGTGATCGACCGGGCCGATGTGATCTTCCAATGCCTGCCATTCCTGATCAAAGACAGAAGCATCCGAATTGCCCCAGATAAATCGGGAAATATCGGTGGCGCCACCATGTATCGCGGCGTAACGCGAGCCCTGATGGGTAAAGGTGGTGACATTCGGCAATCCGCCCATCCATGCCTTGTCATCGGCCGAGAGGGCGGATGCGGCGAAGCCAAACCACCCTGCGCTCAGCAGATCACAGGCTGATCCCGCGTCAAATCCACATCCGCAACCCGATGCACCGCTGGCCAATTGCACCTCGCAATTGCCCGCCACCACCGGGCAGGCCAGATCACGCAGGCGCTGCACGCAAGGACCGGGCGCGCCGCAATAGGCTGCAACATCGCCGGTACACATCATATGCCCGCAATCAATGCCACGTGCCGCTGCTGCCGCGATCACTGCATCCAAAGCCTGAACATTCGAATACGGCCCCCCAAACAGCAAAACAGGGCCATCCAATACGCCTAGATCAGCATGTTTCATCACCCTGTACCCCGCCTGAACCCTTGAATGACACCGGTGGTATGCCCATAACCACATCTAAATTATATCACATGGATACTTTCACAAATGGAAACCGGCACTGCAATGTTTGATGGCGCTTTTTGGTTCAGTTCCGGGATCATTCTATTTCTGCTGATCCTCTCGGGATTCTTTTCGGGCTCTGAAACGGCACTGACCGCTGCGTCACGCGGCAAACTGCGCGCGCAGGCGGACAAGGGATCACGCGGCGCAACTCGCGCGCTCAGGATCACCGAAGACAATGAACGCCTGATCGGTTCAGTGCTCTTGGGCAACAACCTTGTGAACATTCTGGCCGCATCGCTGGCCACCGCAATGTTCACCCGGATGTTTGGCGAATCCGGGGTGGCACTGGCCACGCTGGTGATGACCCTGCTGGTGCTGATCTTTGCCGAAGTGCTGCCAAAAACCTATGCCATCACCAATGCCGAACGCGCCGCCGCTCTGGTCTCGCGGCCCATTGCGATTGTGGTGTTGGTCTTTTCGCCGCTGGTGACGGCCGTTCGGTTTCTGGTGCGTGGCATTCTTGGCCTTTTTGGCGTGGCGATTGATCCTGACAGCAACATTCTGGCCGTGCGCGAAGAGATCGCCGGTGCCCTGCAACTGGGCCATTCCGAAGGCGTGGTGGAAAAGGAAGACCGCGACCGCATTCTGGGCGCGCTTGATCTGCGCGAACGCGCGGTTGAGGAAATCATGCTGCACCGCTCCGGAATTGAGATGATCAATGCGGCCAGTGATCCTTCGGAAATTTTGGGGCAATGTCTCGATTCCAACCACACCCGTCTGCCGGTTTACCGCGATGATCCAGAAAACATCATCGGCGTGATCCATGCAAAAGATTTGTTGCGCGCCATGTACAAGCTGATTGGCGGCCCCGAGGGCGATGCCGCCGCTCTCAAGGATTTCGACATCGCCGCTGTGGCGATGAAGCCGTATTTCGTGCCTGAAACCTCAACACTGGACGAACAGATGCGCCAGTTCCTGCGCCGGCGCACGCATTTTGCACTGGTTGTGGATGAATATGGCTCCCTGCAAGGGTTGATCACGCTTGAGGATATCCTGGAAGAAATCGTCGGCGAGATCACAGACGAATTTGACCCCGACGCGGATCACCCGGTCAAAACCGCAGAAGACGGCCATCTGATTGTTGACGGGGCCATGACGATCCGCGACATGAACCGCGCCACTGACTGGTCACTGCCCGATGACGAGGCCAACACGATTGCGGGGCTGGTTATCCACGAGGCGCAGATGATCCCGACACCGGGTCAGGTCTTTTTGTTTCACGGCTACCGGTTTGAGGTGCTGGCGCGGGACGGGAACAGGATAACTCAGTTGAAGATCAGGCCGCTGTAACACCCGCCGTGCGGTGCATGGTCAGACAGCCCCTGCCCGACGAGGGGGTGAACATTCATCCCGTTCTCAGGCGAATGCGCTTTCCGGCTCCCAAACCGTTGCCATAGGGCAGTCGTGCGATTCGACCATTTCAATAATGGGCCCTTTGGGAGACTCGACAAAATAAAGAACCATATCGGATTGCGAAACAACGTCGCCTCGGCGGTCAATCTGGCTATAACGGCCCGACACCCTGAAACGCTTGTTCTTGGGCAAGTCCATCGAAATCACGTCAACATCCAGCCGCACCACACCCCTGGACGTCAGCAAAGCCGCAATTCTTGCCAAGGCGTCAATGACCTCTGAATGTTTTCTTACATAAACAGGAAAACCGTCGTGGTAGGCAACAAACGGCAAGTGGTAATTCTTTGCCACCTCGTCAAATTGACCCTTGCACAGCAGCTCGGCGCGCTTTTGTAAAAGGCTCTGAATTTCGGCGTACATATTGAATTGCTTTCTAATTGATCCGTGATGAATAGCATTCCGGTACGTAACCGCAGCCCTGATCTAGTCAATGGCGTGCGGTGCGAAACTCTACGTCACAGCCGCATTTCCGTTATGCACTGCCAGCATATCGACGATGGGGGTCCGCCATTGTGTGCCTTAAACAGGTGAAACTCTATCGACAGCGCATCCATGATGATGATTGGGACAACAGACGCGTGCGTGGGGCGCAGACGGCCCCATGAACCGCATCACAACTACGCGCGCAGCTTCTCGCCCTTGGGATCAAACGGCGGCTCTGCCAAAACCACTGCCTTATGGGATGTGCCCAGCACCATCACCTCGACGGTGTCGCCCGGTTGAACACCCTTTACGAACCCAAGCGCCAGCGATTGCCCGACAGAATAGCCATAGGCACCGGACGTTACCCGCCCAATGCCTTTGCCGTCCTTGAAAATTGGCTCGCCCCCTGTCGCATCGGCATGCGACGCATCGGTCTGGGCCGGGTCCAGGGCCAGGATCACCAAATATTCTCGCGGCGTCTTGGCCAAGGTTTCGGCCACCGCTGATTTGTTCAGAAACTCTTTGTCCATCTTGCACAACCGATCAAGGCCAACTTCCTGAGGCCAGTATTCAGGAGAATACTCGCGGCTCCATGATCCATAGCCTTTTTCGATGCGCAGCGACATCAGCGCGCGCGATCCGACAGGGCCTGCGCCCACGTCCTTGCCCGCCGCAATAAGCGCCGCATAAAGCCGCGCCTGATCTGCTGTTGCACAATGCAGTTCCCAGCCCAGATCACCGGTGAATGACACCCGCAGCGCCAGAACATTGACACCCGCCAGTTCGATCCATTTGGACCGCATGAACGGGAAATCCTCAGTGGCCAACGAGGTGTTGGTCAAACGCTGTAACATGTCGCGCGACTTTGGCCCGGCTACGTTAAAGCCGCACATCTCGACAGTCTGGCTTTCGAATGTTGTGCCGTTGGGTATTGGTACTTCCTTAAAGAACCGCTGGTGATAGCGTTCGGCCATCCCTGATCCGATGATCCAGAATTCATCCTCGCCCAGGCGTGTGACCGTAAAATCACCCGCAATGCCACCCCGCACGCCAATCAGCGGCGTCAGGCAGGACCGGCCAACCGTTTTGGGCATGGTGTTTGCAAAAAGCGCATTCAGCCAGGCCTCGGCCCCTGCCCCTTTGACCCGGTATTTGGCAAAGTTCGAGATGTCGATGATGCCAGCGCTGTCGCGCAACATCTTACATTCGCGTCCGACAATATCCCACCAGCCCTGACGGGTGAAGCCATGGGTTTCATCCTTGGCTCCGACCGTGTCACCGAAATAAAGCGGATGTTCCCAGCCATAGTTCAGGCCAAAGACGGCACCCATGTCTTTTTGGACCTCATAGACAGGTCTGGTGCGCACCGCGCGGCCCGCCTCGCGTTCTTCGTTCGGGAAATGGATCTTGAAGCGGTTGGCATATTGGTCGCGCACCCGCGCCTTGGTAAACGCCGCATCGGCCCAGTTGCCAAAGCGTGCCATATCCCAGGCGAACATGTCGTATCGCGTTTCGCCGGTGACAATCCAATCCGCCGCCAGCAGGCCCATGCCACCTGATTGCGAAAATCCCGGAATGATCCCGTTACAGCAGAAGTAATTTGACAGCTCCGGCACTGGCCCAAACAGCACGTTGCTGTCAGGCGACCAGATCATCGGTCCGTTGATCACCCGTTTGATCCCCGCCTCGCCAACTGCCGGCACCCGGTCAATCGCGCGCATCATGTTGTCTTCGATCCGCCCCAGATCATCGGCAAAGAGTTCGTGGCCAAAACCCTGTGGGGTGCCGTCTTCGGCCCAGAACCGCATGTCTTTTTCATAAGCCCCGACCAAAAGCCCCTTGCCCTCCTGGCGCAGATAATATTCACCGTCCCGGTCCGCAACAGACGGCAACCGACGGTCCATCCCGGCAATCTCTGCAATCGTTTCGGTCACGAAATACTGGTGTTCGGTCGGTTGCAGCGGCAGCTTCAACCCCGCCAGTGCCGCCACCTCGCGCCCCCAGAGGCCTGCCGCATTGATCACCCATTGCGTAGCAATATCGCCCTTTTCCGTGCGCACGACCCACGACCCGTCTGCTTGCTGTTCGGTCCCTGTTACCGGGCAAAAGCGAATGATCTCCGCCCCGTTCTGGCGGGCACCCACGGCATAGGCATTGGTCACACCCGAGGGGTCCACATTGCCGCCGTTTTCTTCGAACATGATGCAGCGGATGCCATCGTAATTGACCAAAGGATGCAGTTCCTCGGCCTCTGCCCGGCTCACTTCGCGAAACGGCAAGCCGTAGTATTTCGCCTTGGCCGCCTGCAGGCGCAACTGATGTTCGCGCGCTTCAGTCTGTGCCAGATAAAGCGATCCGGGTTGAAAGACGCCGCAAGACTGCCCGGTCTCTGCCTCAAGCGCATTGTAGAGGTCCATCGTATAATTCTGAATGCGGGTGATGTTGTTGTTGTCATGCAGCCCATGAATGTTGGCCGCCGCATGCCAGGTCGAGCCCGATGTCAGTTCAGACCGCTCCAGCAGCACCACATCCGTCCATCCCATTTTGGTCAGATGATACAGGATCGAGCAGCCGATTACGCCGCCTCCGATGACAACGGCTTGGGCATGGGTACGCATGGGGGATGGGTCCTGAGTGAGGGTTACGTTGCCTCGTAATCTGAACCCGTCACGTGCCGTCAGATTGCCCATCCGCGACATGTCTCGTCGCAGCAGGGCAAGTTGCGGTCCGAGATGTCATTCCCCCGCTTGGTCACGCGCCTCTTTTCGCAGTTCAATGCACAAATCTGACGCCGCCGAGGACAACACACGGTCACGGTCCGGTTCAAAATCAATCGCCCCTAGCGTGCGGCTCAAATGCACTTCGGCCGCGTCCCTTGCGGCTTTGCTCAACCCGTCATCTGGATGCCGCATCAGGCCCGCCAACACAGATTGCAGGCGCTGTTGTACCTCAACCACCGCGACCCCATCGCGCGCAAGGGCGGCGAAACCATCCTCGATCAGGTCTTTGGGGTCCAGCGGCGCAACATAAAGCCGGTCCAGTTTGGTATCTCGGTCTTGCGATTTTTCATCGGTATAAACAGACAGGATACGGCCAATCCGGGTGATCACATCAATCGCCGTGCCGGGATCATTGACGCCCGGCGACAACGCCTTTGACGCGACCTCTCCCATCACCACAAGGCCAAAGCGGGGATCCTGATCAAACGTTCGCAGGTCGCCGAGCCGAACGTTGGCGCGCACAGCCTCTACAAGACTGTCCCAGTCATGGTCATCGTCTTCCGGCTTACCGTGATCGGCCACCATCAGCATCGGTTCATTGACAAAGGAAAAATGGCCAATGTTCTTGATCAGATAAAGCTCGACCCCATGCGCTTTGGCCGCCGCATCAAGCGCCTCGGGATAAATGTGCTGAATATAGCCGCTTTCCCACGCGAGGATTTCCTTTGCGCCTTCCGGCACCTCGCCGGTAAAGGCATTCGCCCCCAGACAGGGATTGCGCAACCGATCCTGAAACTGCGCCCGCGTGACGTCTTCGATCTGGCGGGTCGTGTCGATCAGGCTCCCAAAGGTTTGCAGGTGCAGCACCCAGCGGATCAGATAGATCACAATCACCGCCAGCACCAAAACCGTCATCACGAACAGCACCAGCGCACGTTCATCCACATAAATGCCCAGTTCACGCAGGATGATGGCAACCAGCGCATAGACATAGGCCCCGATGAACACTGCCAGTGTGTTCTGTGTGGTCCGGTCCTGAATGATCAGGCGGTGCACCCGCGGCGTCCATTGTGTTGATGAAGCACGATAAACCGTGACCATCACTGTGATGGAAAACGTGGTCACAGCCAGCATTGCATTTGCGATGATCTGCAAAAGGCGGTCAGCGGCAGCGCCCGTCAGCGTTGTCCCCAGCTCTTTGGGGATCAGCGCCTCGATCACCTGCGTGACCCCAAGTGCGACAAAGGCCAAGAGGCCCAGGAACACCACGCGCACCCATAATTTCCGCGAATATTCGCGGGTTTTGCGGATCAAGGTGTGCGGGATCATGGAATCAAAATTCATGTTGCCAAGCTAGCGTGCTTTGCGCCCGCACCAAGGCCTTAATGCCGATTAAAATCCAGCCAGCGTGCATTGTCTTAGATCCCATTGCGATGCTTACCGGCATCGCGCCCTGTCATTAAAGCCAAAATCGACAGATCGTGTCGGAAAACCACATGAACCTTGCGCCTTGCTCGCGCAGTTTCGGGCAAACAACCGACCGGAGTTTCCCATGAAAACCACCACCCGCGCAGTGATCATCGGCGGCGGCGTCGTTGGCGCATCAGTTTTATATCACCTGACCAAACTTGGCTGGTCTGACGTGATGCTCGTTGAACGCTCTGAGCTCACATCGGGGTCCACATGGCACGCCGCGGGCGGGTTCCATACTCTCAACGGCGACACCAACATGGCCGCCCTTCAGGGCTATACCATTCGTTTGTATAAGGAATTGGAGGAAATCACCGGCATGTCCTGTGGTCTGCACCATGTCGGTGGCGTCACACTGGCCGACAATCAGGACCGCTTTGACATGCTGCTTGCCGAACGGGCCAAGCACCGTTTCATGGGGCTTGATACCGAAATTGTCGGCCCCGAAGAGATAGCAAAGATCGCGCCTGTGACCAACCTCGATGGCATCATTGGCGGGCTATACGATCCGTTGGACGGCCACCTTGACCCGTCCGGTACCACACACGCCTATGCGCGCGCCGCAAAAATGGGCGGTGCGACGATTGAAACCCACTGCATGGTACGCGAAACCAATCAGCGGGCGGACGGCACGTGGGACGTGGTGACCGACAAAGGCACGATACACACCGAACATCTGATCAATGCCGGCGGCCTGTGGGCGCGGGAAGTGGGGGCAATGGCGGGCATATACTTCCCGCTGCACCCGATGGAGCACCAGTATATCGTCACCGAAGAGGTACCGCTGATCGTTGAGATGATGAAAGACGGCCATGAGCACCCGCATGTCATGGACCCGGCGGGCGAATCCTATCTGCGCCAAGAGGGCAAGGGGCTGTGCATCGGCTTTTATGAACAAAGCTGCCGCCCCTGGGCCGTTGATGGCACCCCGTGGAGCTTTGGTCAGGACCTGCTGCAAGACGATTTTGACAAGATCGAGGACAGCATCACCTTTGCCTACAAACGCTTTCCCGATCTGGAACGCGCGGGGGTCAAAAACGTGATCCACGGTCCCTTTACCTTTGCGCCCGACGGCAATCCGCTGGTGGGGCCGGTGCCGGGCGTGCGCAATTATTGGTCCGCCTGCGGCGTCATGGCCGGGTTCAGTCAAGGCGGCGGTGTGGGCCTGACGCTGGCGCAATGGCTGATCGAGGGAGAGCCGGAACGCGATGTGATGGCGATGGATGTCGCCCGTTTCGGAAGTTGGATTTCACCCGGCTACACGCTGCCCAAGGTGATTGAAAACTATCAAAAGCGGTTCTCGGTGTCCTATCCGAACGAGGAACTGCCCGCCGCGCGACCCAACCGCACCACGCCGATGTATGACATTTTCGCCTCGATGGGTGCCGTCTGGGGGCAGCAATACGGACTTGAGGTGCCAAATTATTTTGCCACGGGGGATGAGCCGAAGTTCGAGACACCCTCGTTTCGCCGATCCGATGCCTTTGACGCCACGGCCCGCGAAGTGGCTGCGGTGCGCAATGGCGTGGGCATCAACGAGGTGCAGAATTTTGGCAAATTCCGTGTCACCGGGCCAAACGCGCGGGCGTGGCTTGATCGGATCATGGCCGGGCGCGTGCCAAACCAAGGGCGTCTTTCCCTGACACCCATGTTGTCGCAAATGGGCAAGTTGATCGGTGATTTCACCATGTCCTGCCTGGACGAAGAAGACTTCCAGCTGACCGCTTCCTACGGCGCGCAGGCGTTTCACAGCCGCTGGTTTGAACAGCATCTCGAAGAGGGTGTGCAGGTCGACAATATTTCGGATCGGCGCACCGGATTTCAGATTGCCGGACCCCATGCGCGCGATGTCTTGCAGGCCTGCACCCGCACCGACATATGCGGCATGAAATTTCTCGATGTGTGGAAAATGACCGTTGGCATGGTCGACTGCATCGTGCAGCGGGTCAGCTATACCGGCGATCTAGGATACGAGATTTATTGTGATCCGATGGGCCAGAGGGCGCTTTGGACGGCACTTTGGTCTGCGGGCCAACCGCATGGCATGGTGCCTTTTGGCATGCGCGCGATGATGTCACTGAGGCTAGACCGGTTCTTTGGTTCTTGGATGTCAGAGTTTTCGCCGGATTACACGGCGGCGGAAACCGGGTTGGACCGGTTTATCAGTTTCAAGAAAAACACCGACTTTATTGGTCGCGCTCTGGCCGAGGCGGAACGTGCCACGCCCCCTGCCCGCAAGCTGGCAGCTTTTGAAGTCGATGCAATTGACGCAGATGTGCACGGGTATGAACCGATCTGGCTGGATGGCGAGGTGGTGGGGTTCTGCACCTCCGGGGGCTATTCACACCATGCAGCCAAATCCATTGCACTGGGTTTTGTGCCCACCGCCGCAGCCCAAGCTGGCCTCCAGGTCGAGATCGAGATTTTGGGAAAAATGCGCCCTGCCACAATCATTTCCACGCCACTCTTTGATCCGGACGGGGCCCGCATGCGTGGATAGCTTTCACACCGTGCATTGACGACATAAGGTGGCTTCATGGCCCAGCTCATGTCCTTTCCAATTATCATTCTGGCCGCCGGGCAATCGCGCCGAATGCGCGGGCGTGACAAATTGCTGGAAGATATTGACGGCGCACCATTGCTGCGCCGCCAGGCCCAGATGGCCCGCGCGGTTACAGATGGCGACGTGATTGTCGCGCTGCCACCGGCACCGCATCCGCGCTATGACACATTGTCGGGACTGCAGGTGAGCACGCTGGCGGTGGCGGATGCAGATGAGGGCATGAACGCCAGTCTTCGGGCGGCGATCTTGGCGCTGCCGGCGACTGCAAAATGTGCAATGATACTGCTGGCGGATTTGCCTGACCTAACTGCGGACGATCTGATCACCGTCGCAAACTCCATTGATTTGAAGACACAACAATTGATCTGGCGTGGCGCGACGCAGGACGGTGCGGCGGGCCATCCAATTGTGTTCAAGGCTGATTTGTTTGCTGAACTCGCAGTATTGAGTGGCGACACCGGCGGGCGCGAAGTTGTCGCCGCACATCAGGACCAGACTGTTTTCGTCCCCCTGCCCGGCACCCGTGCCCATGGTGATCTGGACACGCCCGAACAATGGGCGATTTGGCGCAGGTCGCGACAGGATGCCCCTTGAACCACAACGATCAGGTCTCGGATTGAGGCGTCAGGATCTCTGCTAGGCCGTCAGCAGCTGTGCCTCATGGGCCCGCAGCAACCGGCGTGCGGCAAAATAATTGTTCAGACCTTTTGAGTTTCCCAATTCCGGAAACAGGGCCAGAATCTCGCGGCGCTGTTGTGACCGAATACCTGCCATTGAATGATCCCCCGGCTGAAAGCTTTCGGCCCAGCAGCCATCTGCCAGGATCACCTCGTGATTGTCGAACATCAGGTGAATATAGCTGACCGCAGGCACCTGAACGCTGTCCACACCGTCAAATCTGGTCAGATGTTTTGCCGCGACCAACACTTCGCGTTCGCCAAACATGACTTCGGCCAGGTGTGACGTTATCACCATGTGGTGGTATGGACTGACAAGCATGTCGCGCCGGGGCGCGTCCCTGCCCAATGCTGATTGGCCGATCAAAATAGGGCAATGCGACGGCATATGTTCCAGTTTAACCCGGTTCAAATCACGCCGCCCGATCCAGCGTAACGGGCGAACGCCATTGTCGCGGGTGATGATCTGGTCCCCTTCCTTCATCGTCTCTACCGCCATTTCGCCGCGAATCGTTGCGATGCGCGTGCCGGGGGTAAAGCAAATGATCACCTCTTGGATTTCGGAATAATCCGTGCGCCCGACGACGTTGTCCTGGGTGTCCAGAAATTCCATGCGGCCTGCCTCGGGTGTTCACGGGATGATCCGGTAGGTGCTGCGTTGACTGTGCCACTGCCCGTCGTGACGTTCAGCGATGTTCCGGCGGGTCGCAAAGCGGTATAGCTGCTGGCGACAATTGACGCCGATTCCTGATCGCCGGGGCTGTCCCGATCCAGATCGATGGGCATACCGGCATCGGATGTCACAACCACAACCAGACGGCCCCAGACCGATGTGCCATCCGCAAGGGTTGCCACACCGCAGTATACCACACTGTCACCAGCGTCGGCGCTGTTGCCAGTGTTCGCGATGCGGTTGCCAAAACTCAGATTGAGCAGTGATGCGTTCTGACCCGGTGCGGTACCCGCACCAATGTCCCCATAAAGCGTGTCATTGCCCGCGTCACTGTCAATCAGATCATCAGCGCCCAGACCCGAAACGCGGTCGTTTCCGGCCCCGACTGTGATCTGGTCATTCTCGAAAGTACCTTGAAGCGTGTCGGAACTCGGGGTTCCGTTAATGGTGGCCATGGCAGTGGCACCCCTCGAATCGGATCAAAATCTACTCATGCGAGAAAAAACTGCACTTCCACAACTTTTGCAATATTTTCACATATATTGCAGGGGAAAAGACGGACATCGCCTGCAGATCGCTTAGAATCATCCGGTTTTCATCACTATTTTGTATAATTGTTTCGTGTTTGGACACAGTCCTTGATTGAATCTGCGGATCCGTCGCAAAACACTCAAAAGACTGTGGGAAGGATGGATGACCCAACAGGAGTACCTCTTAGCAATCCCTACCATACTCAGACTTGGCGCAAAGCTAGCTAACGACCTTCCGATAACCAGAACACGCGAAATTGAGGTACTCAGCCCGTGTTCAATAAATTCCACTCCCAGTTGGACAGGCCCATCTCTATTCCCCGAGATCGAACCAACTAAGAATAAAATAGCCGAAAAGTTTTGGTAAATGCCGTGAACCTGTCCGGTACTTTTTCTGGGGGGATTCTGACTGTCAAAAAGAGCAATTAGGTTGATTGTTTCCAAGTCCTCCGGGGCCCAGCTTCGCCCAGCTCTTTCTTTTTTGTGAAAAATGGCCTGAGTGCAGTCACGCGACGCCAAACTGAAAAATGGTCAAGTGTATTCAGTCCGGTAACGACCAACGGCACTCTTTCACCAGCTAAACTGCGATTTCTGCTTGGTCAGAATCCAAAGTTATTGTCCTGAACTGAAACAATGCCGCAGAACCGCCTACATTGGTTCTTGTTTTGCGCGAATGCTGAAATATTGTTTCCACTCAAATCATAAAAGCCATCCCCCATCGCCAAAAAGCAACTGCACTGTGATCTGCTTTTGCCTGATGGAAGGATTTTCAATGGAGGATTGGGACATCTGCGCTGATCAAAGCTCTTCATCCGACTGTCCGTCAAAGGAGTAATGTCTGATCGAACGGAGACCTGAAAAACAGGGTGGTACCCAAGGCCGGACTCGAACCGGCACGCCTCGCGGCGGGAGATTTTGAATCTCCTGCGTCTACCATTCCGCCACTTGGGCACGAGGGCCATGTATCGCGCATCGCAGGGCTGGGCAAGAGTAATTTCATTCAAATGCCACGCCCCACTTGACCCCGGCCACCGCGCGTGATGTTCCATCATCCAGCATTATCGGAGCCATTACCATGATCCAACGCTTGTATAATTGGACGCTCAGCCTCGCCCAGCATCGTCATGCTCTTTGGGCATTGGCCTGTGTCGCGTTTGTGGAAAGTTCGGTGTTCCCGATCCCGCCGGATATCATCATGATCCCGATGATCCTTGCACAGCCGCGGCGGGCATGGCTGATCGCGGGAGTGGCGCTGGTGGCCTCCGTCTTGGGTGGTTTGCTGGGGTATGCAATAGGCGCGCTGGCGTTTGACTCCATCGGTCAGCCGATCCTTGCGTCGCTGGGCAAGGCCGACGCCATGGCCGAATTCTCAGAGCGGTTCAACGATATGGGTTTCTGGGCGGTTCTGGTCGCGGGCATCACGCCGTTTCCCTACAAGGTTATCACGATCATGTCCGGTTGGACAGGTATGCCGCTGGCGACGTTCGTGGCCACGTCGGTGCTGGCGCGGGGCGTGCGGTTTTTCATTCTTGCGGGTCTGCTGTGGCATTTCGGCGCCCCGATCCGGGATTTCATTGAACGCAGACTGGGGTTGATGTTTACCCTTGCACTTGCGCTGCTGATTGGTGGCTTTGTTTTGGTAAAGTACCTATGACCCGCACGACCCTGATCGCACTTGCCACGCTTGGTTCTGCATCACTTTTGCTTGGTGCCTACGGGTTTCAGCATATCGGCGGTCTGCTGCCCTGCAAGATGTGCCTGTGGCAACGCTGGCCACATGCTGCTGCAATCGCGATCGGTCTGGTCTTGATGATCGGGGGACCACGGCCGTTGATCTGGGCAGGTGCCTTGGCCGCCGCAGCCACCAGTTTGATCGGATTTTACCACGCAGGCGTCGAATGGCGCTGGTGGCCGGGGCCGTCGTCGTGCACCGGGAGCGGCCTTGATCTGGGTGCGATGGGCGGCAGCGATCTGTTGTCGATGGACGCGCCGACTGGTTTGGTGCTTTGTGACGAGGTTGTCTGGTCACTGATGGGCCTGTCGATGGCCGGCTGGAATGGGGTCATCTCGCTTGGTCTGGCGATGATCTGGATGCTGGCGGCGCGGCGCACATAAAACTTTCCTTCTACGCCTGCCGACCCTAGGCTGCACGCGGGGGGGCAAATCATGATCAATTCATTCCGCGACCTGCACGGTGACCCTGGTGCCTTTGTCATTCCCAACCCGTGGGATGTCGGTAGCGCGCGGATGCTCTGCGCTATGGGCTTTTCTGCGCTTGCCACCACAAGTGCCGGAATGGCATTTGCGATGGGCCTGCGCGAAGGTCAGGCGGACCGTGCCGCTGTGTTGAACCACTGCCGTGACATTGTTGGGGCCACGGACCTTCCAGTGTCGGCTGATCTGGAACATGGGTTCGGCCACGATCCGGCAAATGCTGCCGAAACGATCCGCGCTGCTGCCGACATCGGACTGGCGGGCTGTTCGCTTGAGGATCACACAGGCGATCCCGATGCGCCAATCTATGATTTCAATCACGCCGTCGACCGGATCGCCGCCGCCAGCGAAGCCGCCCGTGCCTTGCCCGATGATTTTGTCCTGACCGCACGCGCCGAGGGGCTTTTGTGGGGCAGCACCGATTTGGATGACATCATCCGCCGTCTTCAGGCCTTTGAAGCGGCAGGGGCGGATGTACTCTATGCGCCGGGTTTGAAGGATCTCGACGTGATCTCCACCGTCTGCGCCAGCTTACAAAAACCAGTGAACGTGGTTATGGGCATGCCCGGTGCGACCTTTAGTGTGGCTGAACTGGCGCATGCAGGCGTGCGCCGGATCAGCGTTGGCTCCGCGCTGGCGCGACGTGCCTACGGGGCGTTCATTGACGCCGCGCGTGAGATTGCCGGACAGGGGAGCTTTACTTATTCCGACAGGGCCATGGGATTTGCCGAGATCGAGGCGCTGTTGCCGCCTGGGGTCACGGGCAAATAATAACCGACGCAATACCGACGTCATACCGACGTGGCAAAAACGTCCCATTCACCCCGATTTGCGAGTTTTCAAAAACAGGCTTGTTTCGCTGGCCACCACACCATCCAATCGCCGGATGCGTGCCAGAACTTCGTCAAAGTCCTCCAGAGTTTTGGTGCCTATTTCCACAATCACATCCCAGCGGCCGTTGGTCGAATGAACCGCGCGCAGTTCCGGCATCAGGTTCAGTTGCCGGGTGATCCGATCCGCCCCGCGCCCTTCGATCCCGATCATCATCATGCCGCGCACCGGGTCGCGCATCACGTCCGAACGGGTGACAACCGTAAACCCCACGATCTCACCGCGGTCACGTAGCCGCGCGATGCGGGCCCGCACCGTGGTGCGCGACAGGTTCAAGGCCAGCGCCAGATCCGAAAGGGCCGCCCGTGCATCGTGGCGCAGGGCAGCGATCAGCCGATGATCCGTTTCGTCCATGACTTTTATCCTTTTTGGTCAACCTCTCCCCAATATGGCCAGTTTGATCAATTGTCTACGGCCCAATATGTCAGATATGACAGATCAACAGTTTCACAGGAGCAGACAGATGACACAGCAAAACTGCATATTGGTGGGCGCGCCCATGGACAGTGGTAAGCTGCGCAAGGGGTGCCTGATGGGTCCGGATGCCTATCGCACCGCGGGTTTGGCGGATGCGCTGCGCGGTCTGGGTCACACCGTCACCGATCAGGGTAATGTCGCCCCTGCCCCTTTTGCGGCCAAAGAACATCCAAGACTGGTGCAGCTGGAAGAAACCATCGCCTGGACGTCCAGCCTCGCTGATGCGTCTGAGGCGGCGATGAAAGACGGCTTGCCGATCTTCTTGGGTGGCGATCATGCGCTGTCATTGGGAACGGTGCTGGGTGCGATGCGTCATGCCGATGCTGTGGGGCGCCCGCTTTTTGTGCTGTGGCTGGATGCGCATACAGATTTTCACACACCCGATACCACCGACAGCGGCAATTTGCATGGCACACCTTTGGGCTATGTCACGGGCCGCGACGGATTTGTCGGGTTTCCAAAGATCGACACCCCGCTGGCTGAGGAGAACATCGCCATCATCGGTCTGCGCTCGGTGGACGCCGCAGAACGCGCTGCGCTGCAAGACAGCGCCATTACCCATGTGGACATGCGCGAGATTGACGAAAGCGGCATCGCGCGTCCGTTGTCCGCATTCCTTGACAAAGTGGAGGCGGCGAATGGGCTGCTGCATGTTTCACTTGATGTGGATTTTCTCGATCCTTCCGTCGCCCCTGCCGTCGGCACCACGGTGCCGGGCGGTGCGACTGTGCGGGAGGGTCATCTGGTCATGGAAATGATCAGCGATTCAGGATTAATGAGCTCGCTTGATCTGGTTGAGCTGAATCCGTTTCTGGATGAACGTGGCCGCACGGCAACATTGATGGTTGATCTGGCCGCCTCTGCGCTGGGACGTCGGGTGTTCGACCGTCCGACACGCGCGTATTGATCAGATTGAAGGAACATCACATGACAAACCTCAAACCCTCCGCAAAAGCCCTTGTGCCCTTTGTCTCTGTCGAAAACATGATGAAGCTGATCAACCACATCGGCATTGAACCGATGCTGATCGGTCTTGCCGATTATATTGAGGCAGATTTCAAACGCTGGGAACTTTTTGACAAAACCCCACGCGTGGCCAGCCATTCAGATGTCGGCGTTATCGAATTGATGCCCACCTCGGATGGCGATGTTTACGGGTTCAAATACGTGAATGGCCATCCTGACAACACGGCCGACGGCCTGCAAACTGTAACGGCCTTTGGCCTGCTTGCTGATGTTGCCACCGGTTACCCGGTATTGCTGAGCGAAATGACCATCCTGACCGCCATGCGCACGGCGGCAACCTCCGCCGTTGTGGCGCGGTTGCTGGCCCCGAAGGGCGCGCACATCATGGCGATGATCGGCAATGGCGCGCAGTCGGAATTTCAAACCATGGCGATGAAGGCGATTGCGGGCGTCGACGAAGTGCGCCTTTACGATATTGACCCTGCCGCCACCGCCAAATGTGCCGCCAACCTTGCAGGTCACGGCATCACTGTTGTGAGCTGCAAAACCGCAGAGGATGCGATGCTGGGCGCGCAGATCATCACCACCTGCACTGCCGATAAACAATATGCCACGATCCTGACCGACAACATGGTTGGCGCAGGCGTGCACATCAACGCCATCGGCGGCGATTGTCCCGGCAAGACCGAACTGGCCCCGGCTATCCTGCACCGGGCCGGCATCTTTGTGGAATACCCCGAACAAACACGGATCGAAGGCGAAATTCAGCAACTCGACGCCGATCACCCCGTAACAGAAATCTGGCAGGTCCTGACCGGTCAGGCCGCAGGGCGGACCGACGACAAACAGATTACGCTATTTGACAGTGTCGGCTTTGCGATCGAGGATTTCTCGGCGCTGCGTTATGTGCGGGATCAGATTGCTGAGACCAAGCTTTATCAGCCGCTTGACCTTTTGGCCGATCCCGAAGATCCACGTGATCTGTTCGGGATGGTCAAGCGCGCCCAGTGATCACCGCCTGCGGGTCACATCGTGCCCATAGAGCCAGTTGAAGGCACCGATCATCTGTCCCGGCCCCAGCTTACTGGCCAGCCGCAGCCCCAAATGGGCTGCGGTCCGCACCGGGCCGGGGTGCAGATGGTACCGCTTGGCATTGCTTTCAGCGGCCGCAATCACCCGGCGCACGCGGGCCTCGCGAGCGCTCTGATAGAGCGCCAATGCGGAATCGCGCGGCATCCGCGCAAGGTGATCGGACAGCAACCATGCATCTTCAAGCGCCATGTTCGCGCCCTGCGCCAGAAACGGAAGGGTTGGGTGCGCGGCATCGCCCAACATGACAACACCATCACGCTGCCAGGTCGCGGCCACCGGATGGCGGTGCAGCCCCCAGAGTGTTACGTTTTCAACCGCACGCAGCATCTCTTTGGCATCTGCGCCAAATTCGGCATAGGCCGCGCGCAGGTTTTCCGGGTCGTCGGGATGGTTCCACCCTTCGGCAGCCCAGTCCGCGCGTTCCTCGACAGCGACCAGATTGATCAGTTTGCCGCCGCGCACCGGGTAGCTTACCAGATGTCGGCCCGGCCCCATCGTCACGTGGGCCTCGTCAGGATGATTGGATGCGTTTGGCACAAGCGCGCGCCAAGCCACCTGCCCGGTAAACGCTGCAATGTCAGCCCCATTCAGCACAGGCCGCGCCATTGAATGGATCCCATCTGCTGCGACGACAACTTCGGCGCGCCGTGTTGTCCCATCGGACATCTGCACCACCGGCAGCGCCCCAGGACGCAGCGTTGCCGCTTGCGCGTTCAGCTCAAAACTCACATTCGCACGCTTGGCTGCCGCCACCAGCACATCAATCAGATCGGCACGGTGGACAAAGTAATACTGCTGATCTTTTGCCAACCGCATCAGATCAAGGCGCGCAACGGTTTCGCCCGCTACATAATCGCGCAAGACAACCGCCTGCCCCCGGACTGCCCCGCGACCGCGCAGCGCGCCGTCAAGCCCAAGCGCGCGCAGCACTGCCAAACCATTGGGGCTGATCTGTAATCCGGCACCCACTTCGGTGATGCGTGGTGCTTGTTCCAGAATCGTCACCGCAACGCCCTGCCGCGCAAGCACTGTGGCCACTGCCAAGCCGCCGATGCCCCCGCCCACCACAATGGCATTTGAAATGTCCACGCACGTCCCCCAAAACAAAACGCCGGAGCATCCACCCCGGCGTTTCAAAAATTCTTGTCAGACCGAATGAAGTGCCCCGGCCTTACTCGTCGCGATGCACTTTTTCGCGCCGCTCATGCTTTTCCTGAGCCTCAAGGCTCATTGTCGCAATGGGCCGTGCGTCCAAACGCTTGAGAGAAATCGGATCGCCCGTGACTGAGCAATATCCAAACTCGCCTTCGTCGATCCGGCGCAAGGCAGCTTCAATCTTGGTGACCAGCTTGCGTGCCCTGTCGCGGGTGCGAAGTTCAAGCGCCCGGTCGGTTTCTTCCGAGGCGCGGTCGGTCACATCCGGAATGTTGCGCGTGCCGTCCTTCATCGTCTCAATGGTGTCACGGCTGCCAGCCAGCAACTCGGCCTTCCAGTTCAGCAACTTGCGGCGAAAGTATTCGACCTGCTTGTCGTTCATGAACGGTTCGTCCTCTGCGGGCGCGTAGTCGTCCGACAGGAAAACTTCTTGCTTCATAGTGTCTCCCTCGACAATTTTTAGACCTGGCATCTGAGGTTGCTCCTCATTGATTGCCCCCTTGCCGCAGCATTTAACTCAGCATTTAACGATTGTCACTACACAATGCTTGCAAATTTTGCTTAAAGGCGAGGCATCAGCGCTGCGGCATGAGAGGTTGAAAACGCTATGAAATTCCAAGGTACTGCCGATTATGTCGCAACTGACGATCTGACGATCGCTGTAAATGCGGCTGTCACGCTGGAACGGCCGCTGCTCGTTAAGGGCGAACCTGGAACCGGCAAGACCGAATTGGCCCGCCAGGTGTCCAATGCCTTGGGTTTGCAAATGATCGAATGGAACATCAAATCGACCACACGTGCGCAACAGGGCCTTTATGAGTACGACGCGGTCAGCCGCCTGCGCGACAGCCAACTGGGCGAAGAGCGTGTGCATGATGTGAAAAACTACATTCGCAAGGGCAAGCTCTGGCAGGCTTTTGAAGCGGATGAAAAAGTCGTCTTGCTGATCGATGAAATTGACAAGGCCGACATCGAGTTTCCCAATGACCTGTTGCAGGAACTCGATAAGATGGAATTCTTTGTCTATGAGACCGGCGAAACCATCAAAGCGGTCAACCGCCCCATCGTCATCATCACGTCCAACAATGAAAAGGAACTGCCCGACGCGTTTTTGCGGCGGTGTTTCTTTCACTACATCCGTTTTCCAGAAATGGAGACGCTGAAAAAGATCGTCGAGGTGCATCATCCGGGCATCAAGGAAGCTTTGCTGACCACTGCACTGACGCAATTTTATGAAATTCGGGACCAGCAGGGCCTCAAGAAAAAACCCTCGACGTCAGAAGTGCTGGATTGGCTCAAGCTGCTGCTGGCCGAAGATATGGATGCCGCCGATCTAAAAAAAGACGGCACATCCGCGCTGCCCAAGTTGCATGGTGCTTTGCTCAAGAACGAACAGGACGTGCATCTGTTTGAACGTCTGGCGTTCATGGCGCGCGGGCAGCGATAACGCGCGGGACAGGTGCTTTCTGATTTGAGTCATTTTTTGAGAGACGCTCGAATAGGTTCTCAGATTTTCTTGTCATAAAACTGGCTTGGACGCTCTAAAAAATTTCAACGAAAATGTTGTTTTTCGCCTTTTCTGGATGGCTTTTCGGGGTCGTCCTGACCTGAATATCACCTTTGTATTTTCTCCGCCCAATTTGCCTCTTTTTTGCCTTAATTGCTCCCTACAAAGGTCGAGAAGGCGGGCAAAAAGACCCAAATCAAGACGCTCAAAAAGGGCAGGCAGGCAAGTATGATGATCCAAAATGCACATTCCGTGTGCACGCTATGCGTGGCAGAAGTACGCAACTCAATTTGCCAAGCCCCTGTTTTTATGGACCTTTCTGAATGAGAGCGCGCATTGTTCTGCCGCTCGTGATGTTGCTTAACGCCTGCGTTCCGGCCTCACAGCCCGAGGTGGCGACACGCGCAATCAGCAGCACCAGCACCCTGCCCCCAATGAAGAGTTTTGGCGCAACACAGCCTTCGGCCCCGGTGCGGTCCAACAAAGATCTTGCAGTCGATTTTATTGAACTGTCCTTCCAGATGGAAAGCGGGCGCACATTGCCGGTGCTAACCCGATTTGAAACACCCGTGACCGTACGCGTCACCGGTGCAGCACCTGCGACGCTTGGTTCTGACCTAAGTCGTTTGATTTCACGCCTGCGCTCTGAGGCAAAAATCAACATCACCTATACCACGAGTTCAAACGCCAATATCACAATTCAAGCGGTCAGCCGCGCGGACATCCGTAGGGTTCTGCCGCAAGCGGCGTGTTTCGTGGCCCCCAATGTCAGCACTTTGTCTGAGTATCGCTCGGCGCGCAGACAGCCACGTACCAACTGGACGCTGCTCCAAAAACGCGAACGGATGGCGATATTCCTGCCAAATGATGCAAGCCCACAAGAAGTGCGCGATTGTTTGCACGAAGAACTGGCGCAGGCGCTGGGACCGCTCAACGATCTTTACCGCTTGCCTGACAGTGTTTTTAACGACGACAATGTGCACACGGTTTTGACCGGTTTCGATATGATGATCCTGCGCGCCTACTACGATCCAGCGTTGCGGTCAGGCATGTCGCGCGACCAGGTGGCTGCCGCCCTGCCCGCAATATTTTCGCGCATCAACCCGCGCGGCAATTACCGACCTGCCCGCGTCAGCACCCGCACCCCGCTGGCGTGGAGCCGTGCCATTCAGGTCGCACTGGGCCGCTCGGTTTCCTTTTCCAGCCGTCATGCCGCAGCAAGAGAGGCAATTCGAATTTCCACCGCGATGGGCTGGCAAGACAACCGACGTGCGTTTGCCCATTACGCCATGGGCCGTGTCCTGCAAAATACCGACCCGGAAGGCGCACAATTTCATTACGCAACCGCAGACCGTTTTTACGCGCAGACACCGGGTACGGCGTTGCATCGGGCCTATGTCGCAACGCAATTGGGCGGCTATGCCGTCAGCCAGGGTCACGGAGATGCGGCTCTGCGTCTGATCGCGCCCCACATCGACATCGCACGCAATAGCCAGAACGCGGCGCTGCTTGCGACATTGCTGCTTTTGCGTTCCGAGGCGCTTGAACTGGAGAACCGCGCAGCCGAGGCGCGCAGCGTCAGGCTGGACAGCATCGGCTGGGCGCGTTACGGCTTTGGTCCAGACTGGGCAGTGCGGGCCAAGCTGCGCGAGATTGCATCGCTGAACCCGCTCAAAGGATAAAGCGGGCAAGTGTCATGATTGTAATCATATTGGGTATTCTTGGCGCATTTCTTGGCGGGCGCACGGCCCAAAAACGCGGTGGCAACCGCAAGGATATCGCTCAATATGCTACTGGCTATGCCATGGCATTCGTGGTCGTCGGGATGATCCTGACTGTCATTCTGGACCGCATGCTCAGCGGGACGTAAAGCGCATGTTCCTGCCTTTTTTTGAACAGATGCGCAAAAATGGGTTGCCCGTGTCGATGCGGGAATTTCTGGCGTTTCTGGATGGCATGGCAGCCGGGCTTGCCACCTATGATGTTGAGGGCTTCTATTATCTCGCACGGACCGCAATGGTCAAAGATGAACGCAACATCGATAAATTTGATCGCGCCTTTTCCGCGGCCTTTAAAGGCTTGGAAAACATCAGCTTGGATGACGTTCTTGAAGCCGTTGACGTTCCCGGCGACTGGCTGAGAAAGATGGCGGAAAAACATCTGAGCGCGGCGGAAAAAGCCGAAATTGAAGCATTAGGTGGCTTTGATAAGCTTATGGAAACGCTCAAGAAACGGCTTGAAGAGCAAAAGGGCCGGCATCAGGGTGGCAACAAATGGGTCGGCACGGCCGGCACCTCGCCGTTTGGGGCCTATGGGTACAATCCCGAAGGGGTGCGTGTCGGCCAACAGGACTCGCGCCATCAACGGGCCGTCAAAGTCTGGGACAAGCGTGAATTCAAGAACTTGGACGACACCGTTGAACTGGGAACCCGCAACATCAAAGTCGCGCTGAAACGCCTGCGCCGCTGGGCGCGGGATGGCGCTGACGAAGAGCTGGATTTGGGCGGCACCATCCGTGCCACGGCTGAACACGGTTATCTCGACGTCAAAACCCGGCCCGAACGGCGCAATGCCGTTAAAGTGTTGTTGTTTCTGGATGTGGGCGGGTCAATGGACCCTCACATCAAGGTGGTTGAAGAACTGTTCAGCGCCGCCAAATCTGAGTTCAAGCATCTGGAATACTTCTATTTTCACAATTGTCTTTACGAAGGCGTGTGGCGCGACAACCGGAGACGGTGGGACGCACAGCAGCCAACCCATGAGATATTGCGCACCTATGGTCCTGATTACAAATGTATATTCGTTGGTGACGCGTCGATGTCCCCCTATGAGGTCGCCTATCCGGGCGGGGCCAATGAGCATTGGAATGCGGAGGCGGGATCGGTCTGGCTGAGCCGGGCGCGCGACCAGTGGCAAAGCAACCTGTGGATCAATCCTTTGCCCGAGAAATACTGGCCCTACACACAGTCCATTGCGATGATCCAAGAGATTTTCGGCGCGCAAGCCATGGTTCCGATGACGCTTGAAGGATTGACGCGCGGGATCAAGGAACTGACCCGCTGATCGTCCCTTGCCCCTCTGTTACCGCGACCCCGGGAAAACCTGCTTTCATTTCACCCTTTCTTAAATACCGCTGCACACCGCTTGCCCCACTCCCAAACGCCCCCATATTAGAGCTATGATCCGTGTCCTCCCCATTCTGCTTGCCGTGCTCTATGCCCTCGCCATGTACCGGTTTTCCGCCTGGCGCACCGCCAAGGAGCTGGATGCAAAATCATCGCCTCTGATGGATCCAGCACTGCGCGACATGAGCACCAAGTTGGCGACCGCCCTCGATCTGCCGCGCATCAAGGTCCACATTTACGAGATTGAACCGGTGAACGGGCTTGCCGCGCCGGATGGGCGCATCTTTATCACCCGCGGATTTTATAAGAAATTCAAGGCGGGCGAGGTCAGCGCCGAAGAGCTGGCCAGCGTGATCGCGCATGAGTTGGGCCATGTCGCCTTGGGTCATTCGCGCCGCCGGATGGTTGATTTTTCCGGGCAGAATGCCATGCGCACCGTGCTCGCGATGGTGCTGGGCCGCTTTATTCCGTTCTTCGGCATCTGGATCGCCAATTTGCTGACCACGCTTTTGGCAGCCCGCCTGTCGCGCAGCGATGAATACGAGGCCGACGCCTATGCCGCAGCATTGCTCACCAAGGCCGGGATCGGTGTCGCCCCGCAGATATCTTTGTACAACAAGCTTGAAGCGCTGACCAAGACCAATCACGGGACGGCCCCGGCATGGCTGTTGAGCCATCCAAAAACACAGGAACGTATTGCCGCCCTCACCCGTCTTCAGCAGCGGTGGAATACCTAGGAAGACAAGGCTTTGGCCAGACGCGGCAGCCGCGCTTTTTTGAGCAATGCACGGATGTTCCAATCCTGTCCGGACAAACGCCGCGCTTCGTTCAGCACACGATCGCCAACACCTGCAACCATGTCAGGTTCGGCCTGCCAGTGGCCCAACAAGAACGCATCGGGGTCCGCACGCGCGATGCCTTCCTCGGCCAATATGCCACGGGGGAAATCCTTGGCATTGGCGGTCACAATCACATCTGCATGGCCCGTGATCGCAGCAGCAAGAACATGAATGTCGTTGTCATCAGGCAACCACAACCGCGCCTCAAGACCCGGCGCGGGTTTTACAGATGCGTTTGGAAAATGGCTGCTCACCAGTGCAACATCGCCCCGTGCCAGCGCCTCGCCTTCGGGGCCAAGCTTGCGGGCGGCCAACGCCCATTCCTCCAATATCCGTGCGGACCAGCGGGGTTCAAAAGCGCCAGTCGCGGCAACCCCCAACATCACTTCACGCATCACCGTTGGAAACAGCACGCAGGCATCCAGCACGACCCGCATGGATCAAAGACGGAAGAACAAGGCTTTGAGGTATCCGCTTTCGGCCAGTTGCGGCAATTGCGGATGATCTGCCCCGGCAAATCCGGTGTGCAGCAGGGTGGCCCGACGCCCTGCCCGTCCGATGCCGCGCACCGACACGGTGCGGAATTGCGCCAGATCAGCGGCATGGGAGCACGAACAGAGACCCAGAATGCCGTTTTCGGCGACCAGAGGTGCCGCCAATCGTGCAATGCGTTCATAGGCGCGCAGCCCGGCCTCCATCGCCTGACGGTTTGGTGCAAAGGCGGGCGGATCACAGATCACCACATCAAATTCCGCGCCTTCGGCCCTCAGTGCGGTCAGCGCATCAAAGGCGTCGCCCTGACGGGTGGCGAACTTGTCGCTCAATCCCATAGCGGCGGCCCCTTGCGCAGCCAGTTCCAGTGCTGGCGCAGACCCGTCAACGGCCACGGCGCTTTGTGCGCCTGCGGCCAAAGCGGCCAGTGAAAAACCACCAACATGCGCAAACACATCCAGAACCCGTGCACCGCGCGAAACGCGGGCAGCAAAGGCATGGTTGGGGCGCTGGTCATAAAACAATCCGGTTTTCTGGCCGCCGATCAGGTCGGCCATATAGGTCGCGCCATTCATCGGGACAGGGATCGGTGCCTCAGGTGCATTGCCCACCAAAACCGCAGAAACATCATCAAGACCTTCCAGCGTCCGGGTGCGCCCTGCTGCGTTCTTTAAAACGGTGTTGACGCCTGTCACCGCAACAAGGGCGGCGCAGAGCGGTTCCAGTAGAACATCAGCCCAGGCCGCGTTCGCCTGTACGACACAGGTATCGCCGAAACGGTCAATGATCACGCCGGGCAACCCGTCAGCTTCTGCGTGGACCAGACGATAATAAGGATCGTCATAGATCAGCGTTCGCAGGGCCAGCGCGCGGGTGATATGGGCCTCGAACCAGGCCTGATCAATCACCGCATCGGCGTTTTGATCCAGCATGCGGGCGATGATCTTGGAATTGGAATTCATCGCGACCACCCCCATCGCCTGACGGTCGCTGTCTTCGAGGCGGGCAATGGATCCGGGTGCCAATGCCTTGGTGCGGCGGTCGGTTACCAGTTCGTTGGCATAGACCCAAGGGAACCCGTGACGGATGGCGCGCGCGTTGGCTTTGGGCAGCAGGCGCACAACCGGTAGGTCGGACGGGGGTGAGGCGGATGTGTTAAGGGACGCTGTCATAGCGCCCCCTCTAGTCGTTTCAAAGCTTGTGTGAAAGCACAGATTTCTCATTTGGCGCGAAAGGCCAACTTGCGCGCATTGTCCGGTTAGGCTGGCTTTTGCAACTCTTGGCGGATTACCTGTGCCAGATACCCGATAACACGGACCTTTTGTGTTTGACCGCGGCGTTCTTCGGCGATTGCCTGAGCACCACCATAGGCCGGCAGGTTCGCTTCAATCTGACGTGTTGGGGCCAATGGAAGGCCGGTCATAGCATTAAACGCCGTCAGACGGAATTCCATGTTGTGCACGCCGCCGACAGTATAACGGGTCTTTTCAGTCACCGAATGAAAACGGACAATTTCAACGTCAAGGATCACATCGACAGGACCTGTCATGTCGCTGGTGCCTTGCGCAAACGCGGTTTCAAAGATCGACTGGATCTGGGCATGACGGTCACCGATTGGGTCACCGCGCCACACGATGTCTGCGCGTGGATAAAAAACGTTCGCCTCCGACACCTTGAGAGTGCGCGGGACACGGACGTTGATTGCCTTCACATGCATGGCTTGCGGCAACTGGGCTTGTACCCCAGAGGCGGCCAATGCGGCACCTGTTGTCTCAAACGGCGCATTTCGGCTGGCAATATCGGGAACACTACCACAGGCCGACACAAGCGTGCCAAGTCCGAGTAGAGTTATTAGTTTAATTATGTTCATTTCGCCCTCGCTCCGTGCCTCGGTTGATGCCCATTCATTTCTTGATCAGGCTTTATCGTTGACCTGAGGATGACCGGGAATTATGGCAAGTTTGAGACCAAAAAGGAGTTTTCAGAAGGTCATTCAACAACCTTACCGTGTACTCTCAGGCCATTGAGGCTATCAAAATGGCGCGAAAAGACGTTTGCCAAAGCATACGATAACCTTCGGATCTGTGTTTCCAGGTGTCCTAAATGGCATGGTAGATGCTGATTTTAGCGCCTTCTTGCCGTGAAAACTGCCGGACTGCGTCTCACCGACAATCTCGACAATGCGCACCACCCGTTAGAATTCCGACGTGGCGAGGTACCTTCGGTCCTCCGACTGCTTGAGGTTCTCGGACATACGCGCCACGATGAGTTTGGTCAGAAACATGCCAAATGCCGGGTCCTGAAGACAAAGTTGCAGGATATCATCATGATCAATCTCATATATTTCGCAGTCTTCTGAACAGACGGCCGACGCCATACGCTTTTGGTCCGGCATGAAAATCCCAATCTCACCGAACAGGGTCCCGGGCTGAAGGTATTTTCCGATCTCAGGAACCAGAACCTGCCCGGTGTGCAACAAGAAGATCTTGAGGGCCGCGTCATCCTTGAGAAACAGCACCGTGTCCCGCGGATGGGACTTGAGCATCATAAAGGGCAAAAGCGCGTCAACTTTGGCGCGGGCGGTTGAGGCATGTCTGACGCGCCGAAACAGGGTTATCTGCTGCGCGGTGCGCAATATGTTAAGTGGCAACAGGATCGCATGAAGCAATAGGACGGGCATCAGACCTGCAGTCAGGCCGTAGACGATAAATGCAATATTCGAGGCAATAGCAAGTATGCGCAGCGGGACGATGGTTTTCATCCAAAATGTCAAAAAGACGAGGGCAGAGGCGAGGTAGCCTGCCAAGTCGCTCCAATTTCCGAAGGATTGATTGACTTGCGTTATGAGCCAGTCGAGTGACATTCTTTTTGATATTTCCGTTCGTCAGTAGATTTTTGCCTGTTGCGATAAAGAACAATCCGGCCACTTGATACCTGAGCCAGCGCCCGCCTCAACCTACAAGAGAAGTACGCAAAAACGCAAAAGGCTTTTGACACATCTGTTTGTGGCGGTGATTTAACGATACAGCGTCGACCAAAGGCGCGCATCCCGGAAGGCCGCACTAGTTCCGCGTGCGGCTCCGCCATCCGCCGCGCCTGCGCGGTGCAGCCATGCTGACCAGGCCTTCGTTCAGAACCTCGGTCATCGGGTGGTCCGGATTGTCTGCGCCATATTGCGTCAAAAGGTGCGAGATCGTTTTTCCGGTGTCATTCTCAATCGGCAGGCTCAGCGCCCAATCCAAGAAAATCGTGCGGCACTCGGACTTCGAGATGCCGTCGATCCGGTAGGATTCGAATATCAACCCTTTTGGGTCATGCGCATCGCCCTTGATCATGCCGTGTCCTTCGTCTGGGGTCGTGTCTTTGCCTCTGCTTTGGGGCGCAGTGCGGCTGTGATGATCTGATCTGCCGTGGTGTAGGTCTGGTTCATCTGCGCCTCAAGTGCGTCAAGGGTGTCGCAGTCAAGTGATCTGCACAGAAATGCCGCCCCTGCCTGGCCCAGGGTGGCGCTGTCAATCGGGTTTGCCGACAACAACCGCGTGACGCATTGGAGCGCCCAGCATTGTCGATAGGCCAAGACCAGCACGTCACAGTCTGTGGACGAGATCACCCCGGCATCACGCGCTGCTGCAAGGCCATTTGGGATGTCGCGCGCACCCTGCCCGGCGATCAATGCACCTGCCTGTGCCAGCAATTCGATATCCTGCAGCCGTCCCGCCCCGATCTTGGCATCCCAAACCCCATCAGGTGTTTTGGATGCCGCAATCCGGTCGCGCATTTCGGCGACGTCGCTCAGAACTTTGGCGCGGTCCTGATCGGTGGTCAGCACCTCCTGGCGCATCTTTTCAACGTCATCTGCCAAGGCCTTGGGCCCTGCGACCACCTGCCCTCGGGTGAGGGCCAGATGTTCCCATATCCATGCTTCAGTCTTTTGATAGCTTTCAAAACTGGCAAGGCTGGTCGCCACAGGCCCCTGATTGCCCGACGGGCGCAACCGCATGTCGATTTCATAGAGTTTGCCTTGCGACATTGGTGCGGTCATCGCGGTGATCAGCGCCTGCGTGAGGCGCGCATAATACAAACGGGACGCAAGCGGCCGTTTGCCATCCGAGCTTTCAACGCCGTCAGCGTCATAAATCACCAGCATGTCCAGATCTGAGGTCGCGGTCAGCTGCCCCGCGCCCAGCGACCCCATGCCAAGGATCACCGCACCGCGCCCCGGTGGAGGGCCGTGCCGGGTGGCGAACTGATCAATCACCACCGGCCAGAGCACGGTCAGGACCGCGCCCGCAAGGTCGGCATATTGCGCGCCTGCCGTCTGGGCGTCGATCAACCCACGCAACAGATGCACACCGATCCGAAAATGCCATTCGCGCGCCCAGCGTCGCGAGGCATCAAGGCGAGTCTCATAATCCGCCTCTGCCGCCAGTTCTTCGTCCAAAAGCCTGACCAAAGCATCCCGCCCCGGCCAATCGCTAAAGAAATCACCGCCGATCACGGCATCAAAGACCCCGGAATTGCGCGACAGGTGCTGTGCCAATGCCGGTGAGGTGTTGACGATATCGATCAGCAGATCCGCCAGTTGCGGATTGGCCTTGAGCAGCGAGAAAAGCTGTACACCGGCGGGCAGTCCGGCCAGAAACCCATCAAAGGCCTGCAAGGCTTCATCCGGTTTGGCCGATGTGGCAAGGCGCGCCAGCAAACCGGGCTTGAGCCGCTCGAAGATCTCGGCCCCCCGATCACTGCGCAGCGCCGGATAGCTGAGCCATCGGTCAATCACCTGCGAATCAAATTGATGTGGGGCCGCATCCGGTTTGTCGCCGGGTGCACGCGACGCGGCAAAGAACCCTTCGGTCAGCTCATGCACGGCACTCAGACGCGCGCGAATGTCGTCCTGCATCGCTTGCGTGTCCATGTCCACCATACAGGCCAGGCGGTCAAAACCTGCATCGGTCTTTGGCAAGGTGTGGGTCTGCGCGTCCTGAACCATCTGCAAACGGTGTTCTATGGTGCGGTGATGGCGGTAGTGATTGGTCAGGGTTTCGGCCACATCCCCCGGCACCCACCCCTTGTCGGTCAGGACGGTCAGCCCGTCACAGGTGCCACGCACCCGCAGGTCCGGGTCACGGCCACCCGCGATCAATTGTCGCGTCTGAGTGAAAAACTCGATCTCCCTGATGCCGCCGCGCCCAAGTTTCATATTGTGCCCCGGCAAGGTGATCGGGCCCCCCAGTCCTTTGTGTTCGCGGATTGCAAGGCGCATGTCATGGGCGTCCTGAATCGCCGCAAAATCAAGGTGCCTGCGCCAGACAAAGGGGCGCAACGTCTTGAGAAATGCTTTGCCGGCTTTCACATCCCCCGCACAAGGCCGCGCCTTGATGTAGGCGGCCCGTTCCCATGTCCGGCCTAGCGATTCATAATAACGTTCTGCCGCCTCCATCGTTATGCAGACGGGCGTGACAGCCGGATCAGGCCGCAGGCGCAGATCGGTGCGAAACACATAGCCCTCGCCGGTCAGATCACTCAACGTGCCGCTCATCGCGCGGGTGGCGCGCACAAAGGCGGTGCGCGCGTCGTGAAAATCAGCCGCGTCAAAACGGGTCTCGTCAAACAGACAGATGAGGTCGATATCAGAGGAATAATTCAGCTCTCGCGCGCCCATTTTCCCCATGGCGAGAACAACCATGCCTGCCGCATCATGCAGGTTATCTTCGGTCATGCCGGGCAGTTTGCCGCGTTTGATCTGTGCCGCCAGACCCGCCCGCAACGCCGCAGCGCAGGCAGCGTCGGCATAATCTGTCAGCGCCCCGGTCACCTGCTCCAATGACCACGCCCCGCCCAAATCCGCAATCGCCGCCATCAGGGCGACCCGCCGTTTGCCCTGTCGCAGACCATCTGCCAGCGCGGCTGCATCAAAACCCGCCGCATCCGCAATCACCTGCTCGACCGCCTCTTGGGGGGCCTCTGCCGCATTCAGGAACCAATCCGCCTCTTTGGCCAATAGTCCCAGCAGATAGGGTGCGCAGGATGCCGCAGCGCTGACAAGGTCGCGCACCTCAGCCTCGGCACCAGCAACAAGTGCTGCAGCTTCGGTGGCGCGATCTTTGTGATAAATGCGCGGTGTCTGAGTGATTTGAGCGGCGAGCGTTCGTGTTGTCATGCCCATAGCTTTGCGTCAGTGTCGCGCAATGAGCAAGAGCCTGAAACGTGTGTACGCCTGCCTGCAGAGCGCCGGGATCGCCGCGGATATCCGCGAAACCGCCCTTGCCCGCACAGCACAAGACGCTGCTTCGGCTCTTGGCTGTGCTGTCGATCAGATTGCCAAATCCATCATCCTGCGTAGTGAGAGGTCGGGCACGGCCCTGCTCTTTATCACGGCGGGCGGCAATCAGGTTGATTTGACCCTTGCCACCGCCCTTGCCGGGGAACCCTTGGGTAAAGCGGACGCGGCCCTGATCCGTGCCCAGACCGGGTTCGCGATTGGCGGTGTCGCCCCGATTGGGCATCTGACCAAACCGCGCGCATGGTTCGACCGCAGATTGCTGGATTTCGACGTTATTTGGGCGGCTGCAGGCACGCCGCACCATGTTTTTGGACTGTCACCGCAAAAAATTGTCGTTATTTCTGGCGCGCAAATTACTGATTTCAAATCATAAATTAGATAAATGTAAAAAACCTTCACATTACCCCTTGCAAGCACGCCTGCAAATGCCAATCTTGGTGATGTGAAGGACATTCACATTCATAATCCCTCAGGGCCTCGCGGCCCATCCCTCTTGACCCGAAAGGCACCAAACAGATGACCACACTTACCTCCGAGCAAGGCTTTGCCCCGCGCGCCAGCTGGTTTGCCCGCGCAGAGGGTTGGCTTGATGACAAAGGAAAAGGCGCATGGATCGCCGCGATGGTTCTCGGCTTTGTCTTCTTCTGGCCTGTTGGCCTTGCCCTTTTGATGTACATGATCTGGAGTAAACGCATGTTTTCTGGTAAATTCTGCGCAACCCGCAGCCGCAGCTTTTCAATGCCGACACGCAGCACCGGCAACGCCGCTTTTGACGCCTACAAGGCCGATACCCTGCGCCGGTTGGAAGAAGAGCAAACAAACTTTGAAGCTTTCCTTACCCGTCTGCGGGAAGCCAAGGACAAGGCAGAGTTTGACCAGTTCATGAACGAACGCGCCAAGCGCAGCGAAGGCCCCGCCGAGGCCTGAGCACAGACCAAACCTCCCCCCGCCTCCCGACCTTTGGTTGGGGGGCAAAACCATGTCAGAGATGTTTTTAGATGCCCCATACGCCCGACCCGGATACGCAACCTGAATTCTACGATGGTATTCCCACCAAACGCTTGCTGGCGTGGGTGGTGGACATGATTGTGATCATTGCAATGTGCCTGATGATCCTGCCCTTTACCGCATTCACGGGCATCTTCTTTTTCCCGTTTCTGATGCTGGTGATTGGGTTTATCTACCGGGTCATCACGATAACCACGGGATCCGCCACCTGGGGCATGCGCCTGATGGGGATGGAGTTGCGCGATCTGCGCGATCAGCCCTTTGATTTCGGCACAGCGCTCTTTCACACGCTTGGCTATTCCTTTTCATGGGCGGTGGCCCCGCTGCAATTGATTTCGGTTGTTTTGATGTGCGTTTCCGCGCGCAAGCAAGGTCTGTCGGATATGGTGCTTGGCTCGGTTGCCGTGAACCGCCGTCGCGGCGTGTAACCGTTTGGCAAAACGCTACTTGGCGGTTGGCGGGTGGGTTGTTATCATCTGACATCTAACCACGGAATCTCATGCGCCATACGCTTCCATTAACGCCACAATTCTATGTGACAGCCCCCCAGCCCTGCCCCTATCTTGAGGGCCGGATGGAGCGAAAGCTGTTCACGGCGTTGCAGGGTGAAAATGCTGCCGAGCTGAATGACAGCCTGTCTGGTCAAGGGTTCCGACGCTCACAGAATGTGCTCTATCGTCCGTCCTGCTCTGACTGCGCCGCGTGCCTGTCCGCGCGTATTGATGTGGCCGCATTTACCCCCAGCAAAAGCCAGAAACGCACGCTTAAGCGCAGTGAACACCTGATCCGTCGTGCCACGTCCCCTTGGGCGACCGAAGATCAATATGCGCTTTTTCGCAGCTATCTCGACAGCCGCCATGCAGACGGCGGCATGGCCGACATGGATGTGTTCGAGTTTGCCGCGATGGTCGAGGAAACACCTATTCGCAGCCGGGTGATCGAATATACCGACCCCGACACACGGGAATTGATCGGGGTTTGCCTGACGGATGTTCTGAGCGATGGCGTCAGTATGGTCTATTCGTTCTATACGCCCGACCGTCCCCGCGACGGCTTGGGCAACTACATTATTCTCGATCACATCGAAATCGCCCGTGCGGCGGGTCTGCCTTATGTCTATTTGGGATATTGGGTGCCGGGCAGCCAGAAAATGGGCTACAAGGCCAAGTTTTCAGGGCTTGAGATCTATATGGGCGGTGCCTGGCAAAAGCTCAAAGACCCTGAGAGTTTTGAACCGGACAGCCACCCGCTTGGCAATGATCCGATTTCGGAGCAGGTCGCCAACATCGCCCTGCCCGACATGGCCCGCAGCCGCCGTTAGGCGCAGGCAGGCACCTCCCTCATTTTTCGATTATGTACGTGCTGAAAAAGCGGCAATCAGGCCCCCTGTTATGCCCTGAAATGTATAAGGGTGCCCACAAGCATTGGGCACCCTCAAAATATTCAGAACGGCCGCCAATATCAGTTCGGGATCAGATCCGGCACGATTGTCACGATCGCAGGGAACAGCCACAGAATCGCAAGCCCCGCCACCTGGATCAAGACAAACGGGATGATGCCGCGATAGATATGGGCGGTTGTCACGCTGGCCGGTGCGACCCCGCGCAGATAGAACAGCGCAAAACCAAAGGGCGGCGTCAGGAACGAGGTCTGCAGGTTCACCGCGATCATGATGGTGACCCATTTGGGGTCAAACGTACCGCCATAGATCACCGGCCCGACAATCGGCACCACGATATAGATGATCTCAAGGAAATCGAGCACAAAGCCCAGCACAAAGAGCACCAGCATCACGATCAGGAACACTGTCAGTTCATTGTCGAAACTCTTGAGGAATTGCTGGATGTAATGTTCACCGCCAAAGCTGATCACGACAAGGTTCAGCAGTTGCGACCCGATCAGAATGGTGAACACCATGGATGTGACCTTGGCCGTTTCGCGGACAACCGGGCTGAGCACGCCGGATGTGTACAAAATCCAGCAGGAAAACAGCAGACCAAAGACCGCATAGAGGTAGGCCGCATAGGCCACAAAGAAGGCGATCCAGGATTCGAAGCTCACACCGGCCTGATTGATCCGCAGATCAAAGTTCACGCCGACGAGGATACAGATGATGATTGCCAGCGTTGACCAGATGACGACCTTGGGCGACCTGTCCTGATCCTTGAGCTTGCGATACGCCGCCAGCATCAGCGCCCCACCTGCACCCAAAGCAGCCGCAGGGGTCGGGTTGGTGATCCCGCCCAGGATTGAACCCAGCACTGCAATGATCAACACCAGCGGTGGAAACACAACACGGATCAATTCATTGCCGACACAGAGCTTGGTCGCATAGACGACACCATACATCACCAATGCAAAGGGGAGTGCCATCAGCACAACCATCGTGCCCGACGTCGTCTGTGGCCCCACCAGCAAAATATCAACCAACACGGTCAGCACGACGCCAATTGCCCCGATGATCAATGGCCGGGCATCCGATGACGGTGACACGCCACGTGCTGTTGTCATGAAAAGCGAAAGCAGGATCAGGATGATCGCCACGCCCGTACCAATCGGTGCGGCATCCGAGATTTTCAATGCTTGCTTTTCGGCCAACGCTTCTTCGCTCAGCTTTTCGCTTTGCACGATGCCACCAGCGGCATCGATTATGGCCTGTTCGGCAAGTGCTGCATCCCATTTTTCCTGACCGTGCAGATCAATCATCGCCGCCTGACAGTCAGGACCGACTTTGGTGCGCAGACTGGCTGCATCGCCGATGTCTGAATAGCTTGATACCGTTGTGGACTGACTACCGACAATGCCAAGGTTGCCAAGGAAAATTGTGCCGACGATCAAAAGAACCGGCGCGCCAAGGAACCACGTGAACGCCTCGCCGCGCGTCACAGGTTCTGCATTGGTGGACCCCATGGGCACCGCTGGTGCCTTGTCAGGGTTAAGCAGCGCATACCCAAAGGCATAAAGCGCATAAAGGAGCGCAAGCAGGATCCCCGGCAACAAAGCCGCCTGAAACAACGTGCCAACAGAGACAACCGCAGGTTCGCCCAGGAACGTCAGCGCGTCGGTACAGCCCGCAGCGGTTGCGCGCGCTTCCTGTGCAGCGGAATAGAGGTCGCCGGCCAGCGTGCCGAGCAAAACAATCACGATTGAGGGCGGAATAATCTGTCCCAAGGTGCCAGAGGCCGCAATGACGCCGGTCGACAGTTCGGGCGAATAGCCGTTGCGCAACATCGTGGGCAGCGCCAGCAGGCCCATGGTCACAACCGTTGCCCCGACGATGCCGGTTGACGCCGCCAGAAACGCCCCAACCACAACAATGGAAACAGCCAGACCACCTGGCAGCGGGCCAAACACACGCGCCATTGTGGTCAGCAGATCGTTGGCGATTTTGGAGCGTTCCAGCGTGATGCCCATCAAGACGAACATCAGAACCGCCAGCAATGTCTCAATCGACTGACCCGCCAGCACACGTTCGTTCATGCGATTCACGATAAAGCTGACGTTGCGGTCAAGGGCGACTTCCCAGCCTTGCGGAAACACCGATTCTGCCATGCGCGGCAGATCAGGAAACCTGAAAACAGATATCGTATCCTGTTTGATGCCTGAGTTGACCAGATCACGGTAGGCGGCACTTGAGGTGTCAATCGCCTGATGGATCAGCAACCCCGCGCTGTCCATTGCGGCAATGATGCCAAACGAAATGATACCCGCGCCCCCAATGGCAAAGGCCACCGGGAAACCAGACAGGATGCCGCCAAACAGACAGACAAAAACGATGATCAGGCCGACTTCGACCCCGTCGAGACCAAACAGCATCAGTGGGTTCCCTCATAGGCTTCTTCGCCCTCGCCAAGTGTGTCCTTGTCGAGATATTTGTTTTCGCTCTCTGGCCCTTCGCGGAATTCGCACCAGCTGCGGTAAAAGACGGCCACCGCTTGCAACATCACCATCAGGCAAAATGCAATCAGCAGCAGTTTGAACAGGAAATAGCCGTTGAAGCCGTTGGGTGAGAACCCGATGGTTTCGACGTTCCACTTGAGCAATTTGGATTTACGCAACAGCAAATCCAATCGGTCGGACGCGGATGGATTTGGCGTGACCAGATGGCGCCACATGAAGAACCAGCCATAAAGCCATGTCACCACTGCAAAAGGGATCATGAAAAACAGCGCGCCGAACATGTCGACGAACTTTTTGGTGCGGAATTTTGCGCCTGCGTAAAACAGATCAACCCGGACATGCCCGCCCTGTACAAAGGTGTATGACACACAAAGACAGACCACCAAGGCATTGAAAAGTTTCAACTCTTCTGCAAACCACGAGATGTCGAATTGCAGCGGGATGCCAAAGCCAATCGAGATGTCCGGCCGGGTGAAAATCCGCTGCATGAAGACGATAATTATCTGTTGCAGCACCATCAGCAGACCGGCCCAGGCAAAGAACCTGCCCACCCTGTTCACGAAGCCCTCAAGGCCCCGAACGCAGCCCCACATGAACGCACGGTTATACATGCCATATGCCGTGATGATCATCAGCAGGGTCAGCGAGACGAAGAAAAGTTCAACCGATGCACCGTAGTAAATGAATCGCATCAGCGATTCACCGTTCGACCAGTTGAGCCACATACCGGGGTTCAGCAATGCGGCGAAGAAATTATAGAAGGCTTCCAGTATGTTACCGAAAAAGAACTGGATCATGCCGCTATCTTGGAATTTATCAAGACAGCTGAGCTTTGCACCCTCAGCTGCGCGGAAAAATCCCGAACATACGATTTCATCTGCCATTATTGTCCCCTCCCATGCGTGCCGGGCTTGATGCCCTGCTTTCGCAGACGACCATCATCCCAATGATGGTCTCTTCGTGTGCCCAGAGGCCGCGAAAACTGCGGCCCCTGGAATAGAATGGTGGCAGGATTAGCCTGCGTTCCGGACGCGCTCGCGCTGCTCAACATAGAATGCGTCAGACTTGGACAGCCATTCAGCAGACGATGTAAGCGAGGCTTCAAAGCTTTCGCGTGTGCGTGCAAAAAGCTCATCGCCCATGTTTTCGTCCATCACCTTGGAAGACGCCGCACCGAAGGCGTCCCAGACGTCGTCAGGGAACTGAAGGGTTTTCACGCCCTGTGCCTGCAAGCGTGTCAACGCCGCACCGTTGTTGGCCAGTGTTTCGGCAAGCTGGGTGTGTGTTGTCGCCATCGCTGCGTATTCGATGATCTTCTGATGTGCCGGAGACAGCTCATTGAAGACATCAAGGTTTACTGCAGCCGCAAGGCCAGAGCCCGGCTCGTGGAAACCAGCGGTGTAGTAGACTTTCGCGACTTCCTGGAAACCCGCGCGTTCATCCGCGAACGGGCCAACCCACTCCAGACCATCGAGTGCACCGGATGACAGCGCCTGATACAGTTCACCACCGGGGATGTTCTGAACAGAAGCACCCAGTTCACCCAGCACTTTGCCGCCAAGGCCCGGCATGCGGAATTTCAGACCGTTGAAGTCTGCGGCGGAGTTGATTTCATTGCGGAACCAACCGCCGGACTGTGACCCGGAGTTACCAGCAAGGAAGGACTTGAGGTTAAAGATCTCACCCAGTTCGTTGTGCAACTCGTGGCCGCCACCGTGGTGGTACCAGTTTGTCAGCTCTTGCGCAGTGCCGCCGAAAGGCACGGCTGTGTAATACGCATAGGCAGGGTGCTGACCGATGAAGTAATAGTCAGCGGAGTGGTACATGTCGGCCTGACCGGAGGAAACGGCGTCGAACACTTCGAACGCGCCAACCAGTTCACCGGGGGCTTTTTTGTCGATGGTCAGTGTGCCGTCAGACATCTCATTGACCATGTTGTTGAGGTATGTGGCCGCATCGTCCAGAACGGCAAAGCCGCGTGGCCATGATGTTACCATTGTGAGTGTGCGCTTGCCTTGGGCATATGCAGGTGCGGCCAAGGTCGTCGCGGCGGCGGCTGTGCCGCCCAGTGCAGACGTCTTCAGAAATGAACGACGGTCCATAGAGATACTCCTCCCAGATAGAGTGCCCGCTTCGCAATCATGGCGCGCGGGTCGTTTCAGGTGTCGCCACTCTATCAACACCTTTGGAATTGGGAATACCTAGTACTACGTAGGGCGGGCTTTCATCTGCCGATTTCAAAAGGAAATGCATACCCAAAACCACGCAGATGGCGCTAACATCACTATCCATAGGCCACCAAATGCCGCGAACCCGCTTTGATTCGCTGCTGAATGGGGGTATCGAATCGTGTTATGTTTCGTTTCCCCCGCTTCAATCCCAGTTATGGTCAAAAGTTGACCTTGCTGGCGGCTGTACCGTTGATCCTGGCGGTGGCCGCTATTGCGATACTGGTGGCTTTGCAATCCCGCGCGCTGGCAGAACGTGAAATCGCAACCCTTGAGACCCAGTTAATCGAGGCCAAGAAGGCCGAATTGCGCAACTACGTTACACAGGCGCGCAACGGGTTTTACTTTATCTATGGGTCCGCAGCACCCGATGATGAAACGGCCAAAGCGCAAGTGGCACAGATACTCGCCGCGATGATCTATGGCGATGATGGCCAGTTCTTTGTCTATGATTATGACGGAAACGCGCTGGTAAGCCCGCGCCAAACCGAGCGGATCAACCAGAACTGGACCGGACAGACCGACAGCGAAGGCACACCCGTGGTTGACGCATTGATCCGCATCGCGCGCGATGGTGCGGGCTATCATTCCTATATCTGGCCCAAGCCCTCGACCGGAGAAGAGGCGCGGATGATCACTTATGTCACGTCCTTTCCGTCATGGCGGTGGGCGGTTGGAACAGGCGTCTTTATTGATGATGTGGTGGCGTCGGTTGCAACGGCGCGCGCGGATGTTGAGGCGCGGGTGCGGCGCACGTTTATCTATATCGGTGCGATCACCCTCACGGCGCTGTTGGCCGTGTTTGGCACCGGCATGATCATCAACCTGCGCGAACGCAGGCTGGCCGACGCCAAGCTGAAAAAGCTGACGCAACGGGTGTTCGACGCCCAGGAAGAAGAGCGCGGGCGCGTGGCGCGCGAACTGCATGACGGGATCAGTCAGATTCTGGTTGGTGTCCGCTATGCCCTTGATAACGCGCGCCGCCGGTTGGAGCGCGGTGACAACACCGCAGCAGCCCCATTGGGCAAGGGCATCGCGTCACTGGGCGAAGCCATCTCGGAGGTCCGCAGGATCAGCCGCGACCTGCGTCCCGGTGTGTTGGATGATTTGGGCCTTGGGCCGGCCATCAAAACCCTTGCCGAGGAATTTCAGACCCGCACCGGAATCACCTGCCATTTTGACACCGTGGTCTTTCGCAATCGGTTGGACAATGATGCCAAGATCGCGCTTTACCGCATTGCCCAAGAGGCCCTGACCAATACTGAGCGCCATTCGGGGGCCACCAAAGTGCAGATTGATCTGCGTGGTCATACCCGCGGGGCCACGCTCAAGATCAGCGACAATGGCAGTGGTTTGGCCAGACGCAAACCGGCCACCAATCCGGGGCTGGGCCTGCGCAACATGCAGGAACGGATGGAGCAGCTTGGCGGCACCCTGCGCTTGTCCGATGTGCTGGGCGGCGGCACCGCGATAGAGGCGACTGTGCCATTGACCCATCTGCTGCCACCTGAAAAGACAAAACCGCCCCAACAGAAAGTCGCTGCCCAATGAGTGATCCGATCAAAGCTGCCACCAAAGTCGCGATCGTTGACGACCACCCGATGGTTGCCGAGGGTATTCAGTCGATCCTTGAGAGCTATGACGACATCGACGTCGTTGCCACGCTGTCAAATGGTCGCGAGTTGATCGACAACCTCAATACGCTGGCCCCTGACGTGATCTTGATGGATCTCAACATGCCTGAGCTTGGGGGATTGTCAGCCACCGAGATCGTGCTGGAACAACGGCCCCAGACCCACATCGTGATCCTGACCATGCACGACAATGCGGAGTATATCGCCTCTGCACTCAGCCACGGCGCGATGGGGTATCTGTTGAAAGACGTGCCAACGGATGAGATCAAACTGGCCATTGATACGGTCATGGCGGGTGAACAATATTTGTGCACCGGCGCAAAAGGGTCCATCGCCCCAAAACAAGGCGGTGCCCGCGAGGCGCTCACCGAACGCGAACAGACGATCCTGCTGGAACTGGCCCAAGGCAAATCGAACAAGGACGTGGCACAGGCGCTGGAAATTTCCGTGCGCACCGTTGAAACGCACCGCAAGAACATAAAACGCAAATTGGGCATCTCCAGCACCGCTGGCCTGACGCGCTATGCCTTGGAACATGGCGTGTTGCAGGGCACCGGCAGCGCATTCTGATATCTGCACGTAAATCGCAAGGGAAAATTTACCCTTTCCGGTTAGACCAGTGCAAAATGGAATTTTCGCTGTGCAAACATCTGCCGACGCCCACCAGACCACGCCAAGCGCCTATACGCCTTTGACCCCACACCTTGATGAAGATCAGCATAATCTGCGGGTGCTCATTGATCAGGTCGCAACCACGCGTGGCTTGATCCTTCAGATGGCGACGCGGCTGATGGCCTATCACGCCGCACCAGATGAACGATCACGCGACGTCATTCGAGATGAGTTTCTGAGCATTGCCCGCCAGTTTGAACGCCATGTTACGCTGGTTTTTGGCAAGGGTCATTTTGCAGGGCAGCCGCAATCTCATGTTGATATGATCCGCACGGCAGCAGCGCAGGATCCACAGCGCAATATCCAGATGCAAACGGTGCTGTTGGAAGTCCAACGTATTGCAAAGGGAATTGCTGCCGGCACTCCGCTGCGTTTTGATCAGGCACGCAGGTTTCTGGAACAGAACTGGCCGGTGGTCAGGGACCAGATGACCCAGGTGATTTCAGATGTCTGGGCCAATATTGATGCCGCACGCAAAGCAGAAATCGAAACGGCCAAACAGGCCGCCAATGCACTGGGGACCCGGCTTTCGCGCCTCGAACACATTGGCAAGCATGTGCGGCTGGTGTCCTTGAACGCCAGTGTCGAGGCGGCGCGCGCCGGGGACGTGGGCAAGGGTCTGCTGGTGATCGCCCATGAATTCAAATCCCTGGCCGAAGAGATTCAGACGCTGGCAAAGGATGCCCGCTGCGATATGGCCCTGATTTCCTGACGTCCCCACACCCCAAAATTTGCTAAATTGCGTCAAACCGCCGCACGGTGAAATAATATGTCCAATTTTTTCACGCTGGGGACATAAATTTCTGTCAATTGCCTGTTGACCCGCCTGCGCACCGCTCATAATGTCGCGCCACGCTTAAAGGAGCCTCACATCATGACCGACGTCGTCGTCATTCTAGGAAATACGCGCATGGGCCGGTAACGGACAACCATAATCGATCCCATGCGCCCCCGTCAGAACCGGGGGTTTTTTTATGCGCCCAGACCAAAACAGATCCAAACCAAATCACTTACGGAGACATGCGATGTCACGCCAAATGACCGGAGCCAAAATGATCGTCCAAGCCTTGATTGATCAAGGTGTCGATACTGTATTTGGATACCCCGGTGGCGCTGTCCTACCGATATATGATGAGGTTTTTCAGCAAAACAGCATCAAGCACATTCTGGTGCGCCACGAACAGGGCGCGGTGCATGCCGCCGAAGGCTATGCGCGCTCAACCGGCAAACCCGGTGTGGTATTGGTGACATCCGGTCCCGGTGCCACCAATGCGGTGACCGGTTTGACCGATGCTTTGCTCGATTCAATTCCGCTTGTAGTTCTCACCGGACAGGTGCCTACGTTCATGATCGGGTCCGACGCCTTTCAGGAGGCCGACACCGTTGGCATCACCCGCCCCTGCACAAAACACAACTGGCTGGTGAAAGAGACCGACAAACTGTCCGGCGTGCTGCATGAAGCATTCCATGTGGCCATTAGTGGCAGGCCCGGTCCGGTACTGGTCGACATCCCCAAGGACGTTCAGTTCGCAACGGGAACCTACACGCCGAAAAGGCCCTCGACCTCACATTACCAGCCGCGCGTCAAGGGCGACATGGAAGAGATCACCGAACTGGTGGCCGCAATGGAAAAGGCCAAGCGTCCGTTGTTTTACACCGGTGGTGGCGTGATCAACTCTGGCCCGGGTGCCTCGCAATTGCTGCGTGAACTGGTTGACGCCACCGGGTTTCCGATCACATCGACCCTGATGGGACTTGGTGCCTATCCGGCATCAGGCGACAAATGGCTGGGTATGCTCGGCATGCATGGTCTTTATCAGGCCAACATGGCGATGCATGACTGCGATCTCATGATCAACATCGGCGCGCGGTTTGACGACCGTATCACCGGCACAATCCCTGATTTCAGCCCCAAGTCCAAAAAGGCGCATATCGACATAGATCCGTCGTCGATCAACAAGGTCATCCGCATCGACATCCCGATTGTCGGCGATGTGGGTCACGTGCTGGAGGACCTGTTGAAAGTGTGGAAGTCCCGCGGCCGCAAGACCAATGGTGTGGAACTGGCCAAGTGGTGGACCAAGATCAATGAATGGCGCAGCATTGATTGCCTGAAATTCAAGCAATCCGGCAAGATCATCAAACCACAATACGCGCTGTCGCGCCTTGAGGCGCTGACCAAGGATCATGACCGCTATATCACCACAGAAGTGGGCCAGCACCAGATGTGGGCGGCGCAATATCTGGGCTTTGAGGACCCCAATCGCTGGATGACATCCGGTGGCCTGGGCACGATGGGCTATGGCTTTCCCGCCTCCATCGGAGTGCAGATCGCGCACCCTGAAAGCCTTGTGATCAACGTCGCGGGTGAAGCGTCATGGCTGATGAACATGCAGGAAATGGGCACCGCAATGCAGTACAATCTGCCGGTCAAACAATTCATCCTGAACAACGAACGCCTTGGCATGGTGCGCCAATGGCAGGAATTGCTGCACGGTGAGCGGTATTCGCAAAGCTGGTCAGAGGCACTGCCCGACTTTGTGAAACTGGCCGAAGCCTTTGGTGCCAAAGGGATATTGTGCACTGATCCTGACGATCTGGACGACGCGATCATGGAGATGTTGAACCATGATGGCCCGGTCATCTTTGATTGCCTTGTCGAAAAGCATGAAAATTGTTTCCCGATGATCCCGTCTGGAAAAGCGCACAACGAGATGTTGCTGGGTGAAGCGGACACGCAAGGTGTGATTGACGCAAAAGGGTCAGTGTTGGTGTAATCGATTTCCTTCAAGGAAAACGGGCCGGAATTCTTTTGGAATTCCAATGCGAAACGAAAGGTACGAAGAACATGTCAGCTCTCAAGCTAAAAAAAGGTGCGACGTCGCACTCTGCTTACAACCTGCGGCCCAATTTCTCGGACGTGATTGAAAGACATACGCTCGCGGTGCTGGTTGAAAACGAACCAGGTGTTCTGGCGCGGGTCATTGGCTTGTTTTCCGGGCGCGGTTATAACATTGACAGCCTGACGGTGGCAGAAGTCGACCACACCGGGCATCTGAGCCGCATCACCATTGTTACTTCGGGCACGCCGCAGGTGATTGAACAGATCAAGGCACAGTTGGGCCGGATCGTCACCGTACATGATGTGCATGACCTGACCGTTGAGGGCCCGAGCGTTGAGCGGGAACTGGCGATGTTCAAAGTGGCCGGCAAAGGCGATCACCGGGTCGAGGCGCTGCGGCTTGCCGATATCTTTCGCGCCAATGTCGTGGACAGCACGCTGGAAAGTTTTGTGTTTGAAATCACCGGCGTGCCGGACAAAATTGATGCGTTTGCCGATCTGATGCGGCCACTTGGCCTGACCGATGTTGCACGCACGGGCGTGGCCGCACTTTCCCGCGGGGAATGAGGCTACACGCCCTGCCCGTTTAGGCTTTCATTGCACAAACAGGCATCGCGACATCCCGTTGTCTTAGACTGAAAGCAATAATCTTGGCTGGCTGGGGCTGCTGAGATGGCGCGGGGGTGCGCATCAGCGTTTCGGGCAACCCGGCGCATGCCTGTTCCTGCACCATGCGCGGGTTAAACGCCTTGCGCAATCTGCTCTCAACAGCGACATCAAACTGCACCATATCGCCTGCATCGAAAAAGGCGGGTCCATCAGAAACTTTATCCGCAGCTTCGTAATAGGCAAGATCACCATGGTCTTCGCACCAGAAGACTGCTTTGCGATCATCCTGATCGCTCCAAAGAACCACGCCTATCATTTAATGAACAACCTCCATAGTCAGCCTACCATTGCTATCAGCAAGGTGCGGTAGAGTGACACGGTTAAATCCGCAACGCACGCTTGCAATTTGTGTCGTAATCCATAGTGTGTTGCTGCGTATTAGCGTCGGCTATGATGCGTATTAGCGTCAACTGATATGACGAGCAGTTGATTTTCTCCAACCCCCCATTGCCAAAGTTGAAAATGGGCACAAATTCAGGCGTATCATGGCCCCAAACACCCAATCACCTGCACAATTGCGCAACATGTTTGGCTTGAACTTACGTACACTTGCGAGCAGCTATGATTCCATTTCAGATCTCGCGCGACAACTTGGGATCAACCGCACGCAGTTCAATCGCTACCTGTCCGGAGAGAGCTTTCCGCGGCCCGATGTCCTGTCACGGATATGTTCGTTTTTTGGGGTTGATGCGCGGGTCTTGTTGCAGCCTGTTGATGAAATTGGCAGCGATCAGGACCCGATCGCCAACCCGTTCCTGCGCGATTTTGTGGGTTCTGGTGCGCGCGATGTGCCAGAAGAGCTGTTTCCGGCGGGATTTTATCGGTTTTCCCGCCGCAGCTTTGTCACGGAAGATTTGTACATCGTGGGGCTGGTCCATGTCCGGCGCGACGCAAGCAATACATTCTTGCGTGGTTATGAGACAAAGACGGCAATGAAACTTCAATTCCTGCCAACGCATGCGTCGGCCCGTGAATTTCGCGGCGTCGTCATGCAACAAGAAGATGGTCTTTCCATCTTTGCAAGCCGCAAGCATGCAATGACATCTTCGTTTAATTATCTCAGCCGGGTTGCGTCATTCGACAACAACTTTTGGGTTGGTTACGTAACACGTACCGTCCCTGAGAGTGTCGGGGGTTTGCGCGCGACGCGGTTGGTTTACGAATACCTCGGTACGTCAATGGCCGATGTTTTGCCCGCCGCACGCAGCGCAGGGTTTTGCACAAGTGATGAATTGCTGCCCTATCACCGGCGGTTGCTGCGCCCCGGCGAAGTTTTCACCTGATGGGCGATGTCGCCAGTGATAAAGTCGCGTCGCTTGCGGTGCCGAACTGGCATGCGGAATTGCCTAGGGTGTTCTTACCATCAGGAGAGCACCCATGGATCATTCCAGAACCGATCTAAGCAGCGTCCATCGCCCTATCGCAGAAGCAAACGGACTGCCCAACGCCCATTACATTGATACAGGTGTTTTTGACGAAGAAAAAAACGCCGTATTTTTTGAGAATTGGTCCGGATTGGCTGTCGCCGCCGATGTGCCTCAGGTCGGTGATGCCAAACCTGTCACATTCCTGGGTATGCCGCTGTTGGTCGTGCGCGACAAGCAAGACAACGTACGGGTGTTTCAGAACATCTGCCGCCACCGTGGTATGATACTTGTCGAAGAACCCCGCAAGATCGAAGGGGCGATCCGTTGCCCCTATCACAGCTGGTGTTATGCGACGGACGGCCGATTGGTCAGCACCCCGCATGTGGGTGGGCCGGGTCAGAACGTACATGATGCCATCGACAAGGCGACCCTTGGTTTGATCGAAGTGCGCAGCCATATCTGGAATGATGTGATTTTCGTGAATATTTCGGGCAATGCTGATCCATTTGAGGTCGTGCATGCCGACCTGTTGGCGCGATGGGCGGAATTTGATGTACCGGTGTATCACGGCGGTGCCGACAGTCGAATTCAGCTCGACCTCAAGACCAACTGGAAACTGATCGTAGAAAATTATTGCGAAAGCTACCATCTGCCGTGGGTTCATCCCGGCCTGAATTCCTATTCGCGCCTTGAGGATCACTACCATATCGAAAACGTCGGAAAATTTTCTGGGCAAGGGACGCATGTGTACCGCCAGATCAAAGATGAAGACGGATCTGTATTCCCTGATTTTCCGGGCCTTTCAGACAAATGGCAGGCAGCGGGCGAATACCTTACGTTTCTTCCCAACGTCATGGTTGGCGTGCAACGTGACCATATCTTTGTGATCCTTCTTGATCCCATCGCGGTGGACCGCACCATTGAAACGGCGCATCTCTATTACGCGTCGCCTGAAACCTCGGCCAAATTGCGGGCTAAAAACACCGAACAATGGCAGGTGGTTTTCGTCGAGGACATCATGGCCGTTGAAGGGATGCAGCGGGGCCGACACGGCGGCGGATTTGATGGCGGAAGGTTCTCACCGGCGATGGATGGGCCGACGCATCTGTTTCACCAATGGGTCGCGTCATGTGTTGAACTTGGCCGAACAGCAAAAGCAACGGCGGCGGAGTGAACAATCTGAACGATCGCCTGCTTGCGGCCCATGCGGCGGGCGATTTGGCGGCACTTGTCACCCTATACACCGCAGCAGCGGACGCGACGGATGACCCACAAGCGCGAGGGTTTTTTCTGACCCACGCACATGTCTTTGCCATCGAACTTGGTCACCCAGACACCCAGAGCTTGCGGCAACGCCTGATTGATGATGGTCGCGAAGTGCCGCTGCACGCGCCAAACCCGCCCCTGCGCTAGACCTGCGCGCCCGCCTGCCTCAGTTGATCGTAAAGGTGCCATGAGGCATGCCCGAGCCAGGGCAAGACCAGCAAAAGGCCCAGGAACCCTGGCAACATCGCCAGAAACAGCGCGATAGCGACCAGTGCAGCCCATGCCAACATGGGTACCGGGTTATGGATGACCACACCGACCGAGCGGATCATAGCCGTCACGTAATCGACGTCCCGGTCCAGCAGCATCGGCAGGCCGATGACGCAGACCGCGTAAAATAAGAGCGCAAAACAGCCGCCCACAAAGGTGCCCATTGCCAGCATCGCCAGACCATTGGGGCTGAGAAAAACCTCGCCCGATGACATGATATTGGTCATCGGCTTGAGGCCCAGAAACAGCGCAAAGATCATGTGTCCCAGAAAGAACCAGAACAGCAGCACAACGACCATCAGTCCGTTCAGCCAAGGCAACTGGCCGCCGCGTTCGGCCCAGAGCACCTTGAGGATATCCCTGAACCCGGTTGATGCCCCGCGTGCGCGTCTGCGCGATACCTCGTAGGTGCCAAAAGCCGCAAAGGGTGCGGCCATCGGAAAGGCAAAGACCGCCAGCACAAACCAAAAGGTGTTGCCTGAGGCGGCAGTGATTGCCACCATCACCCACCCGGCAAGAACACAGGCCGCACCGGCGACCAAGCCAAAAGTTGGTGCAGCGAGAAAATCACGCCACCCAGCAGAAAGTGCGGTGCGCAACATCGCCAAAGTTGGCATGGCAAGGTCGGGTGGGCCATGCGGGCGGTCGGGGCTTGCCTGAATTTGTTCCATGGGATCACGATGCCAGTCGATGTCTGATCACGTCAAGATTTTAGGAGGGTGTTTTTGCGGCCATGTCGTCGCAGCGTGCCAAACCTGCGCCAATTGCAGCAACCGAGCGTCGCTGCCGCGGCGGCCAATAAGTTGCAGCCCCGCTGGCAGACCGTTTGCGCCAAAACCAATGGGGATGTTCACGACCGGCAGTCCCAAAAGGCTCGCCGGAATCACCACCTGCATCCAGCGATGGTAGGTGTCCATCTGCACCCCCGCAATATCCCTGGGAAAGGTCATTTCAACATCAAACGGCCAAAGCTGGGCCGAGGGCAGCGCCAGAACATCGACCTGCTCAAAAAGTTCTGTTGTGCGCCGGTACCAATCTGACCGCACCTCGCTGGCGCTTTGCAGTGTCATCGCATCCATGGCCAGACCCCTCTCAACCTCCCAAATCGCGGCGGGTTTCAGGTGACTTCGTTTGATCGGATCATCATAGAGTGCGCGCAACCCTGCCGCGACGGAAAAGGACCGCAAGGTGATCCAGCTCTCCCAAAGATCATCCGCCTCAAAGCCCGGCGAAATCCATTCGACGTCATGGCCTAACGCGCCCAGTTGACCCAATGCCAACTCGCTCAAATCCTTGATCCCGTCTGCATAAGGAAACGCGCCCTGCCAATCCTCCAGCCACCCGATACGCTGTCGCGGCAAAGCTCGCGCAAGCTGAGGCAGCGTATCTTTGGGGCTGAACCCATGCGGTTGGTGCGGGTCTGCGCCTGTCATAACATCCAAAAGAGCCGCGAGATCCGCCGGGCTGCGTGCCATCGGGCCGGAAGTCGACAGTTGGTGCAGGAACATATCGCCCTCGGCCTCTGACGGCACAGAGCCCCATGTGGGCCGCATGCCATAGACGTTGTTCCAGCCTGCCGGATTGCGCAGTGAGCCCATCATGTCTGACCCATCGGCCACGCACAGCATCCGCGTGGCCAGCGCCGCCGCCGCACCACCCGATGATCCACCAGCGGATTTGCTTAAGTCATAGGGGTTGTGTGTGGCCCCGTGCACCGGATTGAAGGTATGCGAGCCAAGGCCAAATTCAGGGGTGTTGGTCTTGCCAATAATCAACGCGCCCGCAGCACGCAGCCGTGCGACCATCACATCGTCTTTCTGCGCCACCTGCCCCGCAAACAAGGACGATCCTTGTGAAGTGGGCAGGCCCTTGGCATTGGCCAGATCTTTGATTGCGATGGGTATACCATGCAGCCAGCCCTCGCGCGGCGCAGCGTCGGCGGCTTTGGCTTCGGCAAACAGATCGTCGCCATCGCGAAGCGACACGATGGCGTTCACATCCCCATTGACCGCATCGACGCGCGCCAGCGTTGCCTGCATCAGCTCGACTGCGCTTAGTTTCTTTGATTTGAGTGCGTCTGACAGCGCCAGCGCATCGTTGTCCAAAATGCTCATGCGGCCACAAGACGCAATATGTGCAAGAGACGCAATCCCATTAACCCGGAAACCCGGATCAGTCCCCCTGCGCCTCGGCCCGGCTTTTGCCACTCACTGCAAGCGCCAGCGTGGCCCCCATCAGCCCGTCAAGATCACCATCCAGAACACCCTTGGTGTCCGAGGTTTCATAATTCGTGCGCAGATCTTTGACCATCTGATACGGCTGCAAGACATAGGACCGGATCTGATTCCCCCAGCCCGCATCGCCCTTGTTTTCATGCATTTCGTTTACGGCGGCATTCCGGCGGTCCAGTTCCATCTGATACAGGCGCGATTTCAGGGCCTTCATCGCAATTTCGCGGTTCTGGTGCTGCGATTTCTCGGATGAGGTCACGACGATACCGGTCGGATGGTGGGTAATGCGCACAGCAGAATCGGTGGTGTTCACGTGCTGACCACCCGCACCGGATGACCGGTATGTATCGATGCGGATGTCGGACGGGTTCACTTCAATCTCGATGTTGTCATCGACAACCGGATAGACCCCGACAGAGGTAAACGACGTGTGCCGTTTGGCTGCACTGTCAAACGGGCTGATCCGGACCAGACGGTGCACTCCCGATTCTGATTTCATCCAGCCATAGGCGTTCGGGCCGCTGATCTTGTAGGTCGCGGATTTGATGCCCGCCTCTTCTCCCGCAGATTCCGATTGCAGTTCAACCTTATAGCCCTTTTTCTCGGCCCAGCGGACATACATCCGCGCCAGCATGCTGGCCCAATCGCAGGATTCAGTGCCGCCCGCGCCAGAGTTGATCTCAAGAAAGGTGTCATTGCCGTCGGCCTCGCCATCGAGCAGCGCCTCAAGTTCTTTCTGGGCGGCTTTCTCGGCCAGCGATTTCAGCGCGGCTTCAGCGTCGGCGACAACTTCGGCGTCGTCTTCCATTTCGCCCAACTCAATCAGTTCGACGTTGTCGGCCAGTTCCTGTTTGATGCCCTCGTATACCGCAATTGAATCCACCAGCATCTGACGGTCACGCATCAGTTTTTGCGCGGCGTCCGGGTCATCCCACAGGTTTGGGTCCTCAACACGGGCATTGAATTCTTCCAACCGGTGGGGGGCCGTTTCCACATTCAGCCGCTGCGCCAGTAAATCCAGCGACTTTGCTATCTGATCTGCTGTGTTTTGTGCCTCTGCGCGCATGTTTTTCTGCCTTTGATTGGATCAGGATCAGATAAACCAGCGCGCCCTGCTCAGCAAGCGGTAGGGTGGATGAAACCCACCCCGGCGGTCAATAAAGACCACCCGAAGACAGGCTGCCAAAGCTTGCCTTGGGACCCACGACCGCTTTCTTGCCGGTCGATGTTGTGATCTGGCGCGACAATTGCCCGACCTCTTCAACCAGCGGCAGATCAGCACCCATGGCAAAGCCGCCATCAAACATGATGCCAAAGATCGGCTCTTCACCTTCGCGGAAACATTCAGGCACCACGTTGTCACCGGATGCCTCATCGCTCAATCGGGCCCCTGTGAAACGGTTGATCTTGATAAAGGTACAGCCCTGAGGCACTTCAAATGGCCCGCCGCCATATTTCTTGATCGCCTCGCTCATGAAGCGTTGAAATACGGGTCCACACATGCCCGCGCCATAGGCACGTTTGCCCAGCGAGCGGGGGTTGTCAAAACCAATGTAACAGCCAGCGACAATATTGGATGAGAAACCGATGAACCAAACGTCTTTGGCATCATTGGTGGTCCCGGTTTTGCCCGCGATCGGCACCGGCAGGTTGATCGCCCCTGCGGCTGTCCCGCGGTCCACAACGCCCTTCATCATCGAGGTCAACTGATAGGCCGTAACAGCGTCCATCACCCGTTCGCGGTTCGAGATCACCCGCGGGGCGACGCCCGGTTCAAGACTGGTTAACTTACAGTCGTTGCAGATGCGTTTGTCATGGCTGTAGACGGTGCGCCCATAACGATCCTGCACCCGGTCCACCAGCGTGGGCTCCACCCGTTCACCGCCATTGGCGAACATCGCATAGGCCGCAACCATTTGATAAAGCGTGGATTCCTGTGATCCCAGCGCATTTGCAAGCACCGGCGACAGATAGTCATATACGCCGAAACGTTCGGCATAGCTGCCCACAGTTTCCATGCCGATCTCTTGCGCCAGACGGATGGTCATCAGGTTCCGGGATTGTTCGATACCGGTCCTGAGCGGCGTGGGGCCATAAAACTTGTTCGACGAATTTCGCGGGCGCCACACTCCTTGCGGCGTGTTGATCTCGATCGGGGCGTCGACGACGATGGTCGCCGGGCTATACCCGGAATCCAGTGCTGCCGCATACACAAAAGGTTTAAAGCTGGAGCCGGGCTGGCGTTTGGCCTGCGTGGCGCGGTTGAACACCGATGCTTGATAGGAAAACCCGCCCTGCATCGCAATCACGCGGCCTGTGTCCACGTCCATCGCCATGAAACCGCCCTGCACTTCGGGCACCTGACGCAGGGTCCAGCGGATAAATTCGCCGGTGTCGTTGGCGGTCATGCGGCGCACCAGTACAACGTCCCCCACCGACACCAGATCGCCTGCGGTGCGTGCCTTGCTCGCCAGTTTCCCATCAGCCAGCCGTTTGCGGGCCCATTGTGCATCCTTGGCCGGTATCCAATGGCCGTCTTCGTCGTTTTCCACACCCTCGATGCCGATCCGGGCGTCGCTTTCGCCCACTTCAAGCACAACCGCCGGATACCATTGGCTTTCCAGATTAACATCGCGTGGCACCTTGACGTCTGCCAATGCGGCGCGCCAAGTTTGCTCATCGCCCAACTGCTCAGCCGGGATCGTCTTGCCGGTCCCGCGCCACACACCGGCACCGCGATCGTATTCTTCTAGCTGTTGACGCAGCGCATTGGCAGCAATCGGTTGCATTTCATTGTCGATGGTGGCGCGCACGGTCAGACCGCCGGTGAAAAACTCACCCTCACCAAAGTCTTCAGACAATTGGCGGCGGATTTCATCGGTGAAATAGTCGCGTGGCGGCAGTTCGGCCTTGAAGCTCTCAAAGTCGCCGTTCTGGACCGAACGCAGCGCCGCCGCCTTTTCGGTCTCATAGTCCGCGTCAGTGATGAACCCGTTTTCGTTCATTTCGCGCAGCACGAAATTGCGCCTGGTCATCAGACGGTCCTTTTGCGTCACCGGGTCATAATCAGAAGGGGCCTTGGGCAAAGACGCCAGAAACGCGGCTTCATGAGGCGCAAGATCGTCCAGCGTCTTGTTGAAATAGGTCTGGCTTGCCGCCGCCACGCCATAGGAGTTCTTGCCCAGATAAATCTCGTTCAGATACAGTTCGAGGATTTTCTCCTTGGTCAAAGCTTCTTCGACACGTGCGGCCAGTATGATCTCCTTGATCTTCCGTTCAGCGCGGCGGTCACCCGACAATAGGAAGTTCTTCATCACCTGCTGGGTAATCGTCGAAGCCCCGCGCACGTCTTTACCGCGCGTGCGCACCGCATCAACAGCCGCCGCCGCAATACCGCGCAGATCATAACCCTCGTGGGTATAGAAATTCTTGTCTTCCGCAGAAATGAATGCCTGTTTCACGAGATCAGGAATTGTGTCGGCAGGCGCAAACAGCCGCCGTTCCTTGGCGAATTCATCAATCAGACGCCCCTGCCCCGAATAAATCCGGCTGATTGTGGGTGGTGTGTATTGCGCCAGCGATTCGTGACTGGGCAGGTCGCGGCCATACATCCAGAAAATCGCACCAATGGCCAGCGCTGCCATGCCGATGCTCATGGTCAGGGTGGTAAAAATACCGCCCAGAAAAGACAGGACAAATCGGAACACGCAGATACCACCATTTTGGAACTTATTATTGGTCCGGCTATACAGGAAGGCGGCGGCAGGGTCAAAACACAACGGCTTCATTTTGGGGCGGATTACCGCGCAAAATGAAGCCCTGAATTATTGGCGGATCAACGGCTTGCGCGCCGCATCCTGATCTCGCCATGCAAGGATCGCATCCGCCATCGCGTTCACCATGACCGCGCGCCAGACCGGGTCACGCAGATTGGCCAGATCACGCTTTGAGCTTAGAAATCCAACTTCGACCAAAACCGATGGAATGTCCGCTGATTTCAGCACCGAAAAGCCCGCCTTCCTTAAGGGTCTGCGGTTCATCGGTCCCCCCGCCTTGGTCATGCCCGCAACCATAACTTCCGCAAGCGCGGCTGAACGCGGCTCGGTCTCTTGTCGTGCCAGATCCAGCAAGATACCGGCGACCTGATCATCCGATCCTGTCAGATCGGCACCCGCAATAATATCGGATCGGTCGTGGCGCGCCGCGAGATGTTCGGTGGCGGCATCGCTGGCGTCATCCGACAAGGTATAGACGGTGGCACCATGGGCACCACCCTGGCTCAGGATGTCGGCATGCAAGGACAAAAACACATCCGCACGCATCTGATGTGCAATCGCGACCCGCGTTTCGAGGGCCACGAAAATATCGTCATCACGGGTCAGTATCGCGTCAACACCGCTGCGCTTGAGCACATCCTGCAAGCCGCGCGCAAAGCTGAGCATCAGGTCCTTTTCGGCCACATCATCGCGTTCTGCACCTGGATCAATGCCACCATGACCGGGATCAATGACAACGACAAATGCATCGTCCTTTGGCGTTTTTGGCTTTGGCGGCTTGGTCAGCGCGGCCGTCCAGGCCGGGTCAACCGGTATCCCGGCCTTGGCGGCATAGGTTTCGGCATCCGTGGTCTTTAGCGTGATCTCAAGGGTGGCCGCACCGCTCATTTCATCGACCGGCATGCCAATTCGCACAGGCAACATTGGCTCGGCCAGATCTGCAACCAACCGGGACCACCCCGGTTGAAACGCGCCAAAGCGCACCGCGGCAATGCGTCCCGGCTCAGCCAGCAGTTGGCCGGGTTTGATCCCGGCCCAATCGGCCTCGCGGAAATCGACAACCAAACGGGCGGGCGCATCAAGCAGGAACACCCGAAACGGCACGCCCTGGCTGAGGCCCAGCGTCAATGAGGTTTTGCCAAACCAGCCATCGCTGATCTCACTGCGCGCCGGATCAACGCGTGCGAGCGCCGTCAGATCCTGCGCTGCGGCCCCTGTGGCGCAGATCAGCCAAAGCGTCAGTATTTTCAGAAGTGCCCGCATTTGGTCCACCATTTCGGCGCGTTGTTTTGCGTGTCTCTATCACCTATCGCCGTTGCAAACCAGCAATTCACCGTACAGCCATGAAACGCACCAACCGCGCCAGACCTTCCTTGATGTCAGCACTGCTGCGGGCATAGGAAAAGCGCAATGTGACATGGCCCCGCGCGGGGTCGAAATCGAGGCCCGGCGTGACCGCTACACCCGCTTCTTCAAGAATTTCAGCGGCCAGCGCGCGGCTGTCATCGGTCAGATCAGACACATCTGCATAAACATAAAATGCACCATCCGGTGGTGCGATATTGGTAAAACCTGCGGTTTTAAGGCCCTCTAGCATCATGGCACGGTTGGCGCGGTAAACATCCATGTTTGCCTGCAATTCATCGTCGCAATCCATCGCGGCAAGTGCGGCAATCTGGCTTGCGTGCGGCGCGCAGATGAACATATTCTGCGCTATCCGCTCAACAACGCGCACGTGATCTTGGGGTACCACCATCCAGCCAACACGCCAGCCGGTCATCGAGAAATATTTGGAAAACGAATTGATGACATAGCAGTCATCGGTGACCTCAAGCGCCGTCACCGCCTTTTTCTGATACTCTATACCATGATAAATCTCGTCCGAGATAAAGGACGCGCCCTGGTCCGCGCAGGCATCAATCAGCGCGCTCATCGCGCCACGATCCAGCATGGTGCCGGTTGGATTGGCAGGTGATGCGACCAGCAGACCTGCCAGATCCATGCCCGAAAAATCTTTCGGCACGGGCTGGTACCGGTTTTCAGGCGCGGTGGGCAAATCAACGGGCTGCAATGCCAGCGCCTTGAGAATTTGACGATAGCTGGGGTATCCCGGTGCGCCAATGCCGACCTTGTCGCCCGTATCAAAAAGCGCTGTGAAGGCGAGGATAAAGCCACCCGACGATCCCGGCGTGATAACCACCCGCGCGGGATCAAGATCGACGTTGTACCAATCGCCATACATCTGCGCGATGCGCGCGCGCAAAGCAGGCAATCCCAATGCCACGGTGTACCCCAAAGGCCCCTTGGCCATCGCATCTGACAATGCGCGCACCGCCCCTTTGGGTGCCCCGGTACCGGGCTGCCCCACTTCCATATGGATGATATGTCGCCCGGCGGCTTCGGCTGCTGACGCGGCCTGCATCACGTCCATCACAATAAAGGGATCAACGGCGGACCGGGTTGATATGCGCATGGGCTTGCTCCTATTGTTGGGATGTGTTTCACCGTGTCAGGCCACAGCCGTCAACCCGTACTGCCCATTCACAGAGGTTTTTATCATGATGCACCGCCTGATTGCCCCCGCTCTTGCCGCAGCATTTTCCGTTGCAATGGCCCTGCCCGCCGATGCGATGGACCTGACGGAACTGACCGATGCCGAACGCGCACAGTTTCGCGCCGAAGTGCGGGCCTATCTGATGGATAATCCCGAAGTGATCATGGAAGCGGTCGAGTTGCTGCAGGCCCGCGAAGCAGAGCAGCAGGCGCAGGCAGATTTTACCTTGGTAACTGAAAATGCGGCGGCAATCTTTGATGATGGATATTCATGGGTGGGGGGCAACCCTGACGGCGATATCGTGTTGGTTGAATTCCTCGACTACCGCTGTGGGTATTGCAAAAAGGCGCATGGCGAAGTTGCCAAGTTGTTGGAAACAGATGGTAATATTAAATGGATTGTCAAAGAATTTCCCATTCTGGGTGAGCAATCAGTCTTGGCATCACGCTTTGCAGTGGCCACGAAACAGGTTGCGGGCGGCGACAGCTATCATGCCCTGAACGACGCGCTGATGTCATTCAATGGCGACGTTACCTTGCCCGCGCTCCGCCGTTTGGGAGAGACCTTTGGCTTGGATGTGGACGCCATCGAAGCGCGGATGGACAGTGAAGAAGTGACGCGTGAAATCGCCGAAACACGGGCGCTGGCGCAAAAGCTGAAAATCTCTGGCACCCCCACTTTTGTGATGCAGGATGAACTGCTGCGCGGCTATCTGCCTTATGACCAGATGCAGGCCGTCGTCGCCGAAAAGCGCGGCTAAAGAGACCCTTACAGAAACGTTTGGTGGTATTTGATCAGCCGCTGAAAATGCGCGTCCAAGGATACCTTGAGGTGCGGCGCATTTTTGACAGTCAGTATATAATCCACCAACAGGTTATACTGCTGAATTTGACGCGGCAGGCGCTGAGACGGGTTCAGACGGCTGTGGCGTTCCTGTTCCTCAATGATCTGGATTGCCTGTTTCTCAGGGACCGTCACGGGCGTGGCATTGACCACCAGCCCCTTGCCATTCATCAACGGCTGCTGCCGATTGAACTGATCAAAAAGGATGTTTTCCAGAGGTGCCACATCGGCCTTGTCGGCAACAGGCCACGCCCAGACAAAGGCGATTTCCCACACATCAATCTGGCGGTTTGCAATCACATCCGATCTTGCCGAGGTCAGATGCCGCCGCACACGGGTGCGGATACCGTCAATGGATTGGCCAACATAAATGGGCTGACCGTCCAGATCACAAAGCGCATAAACACCAATCTCGTTGGTCAGTTGCAACAACGCCCTGCTTCGAAAATCCTGCGCCGCACTCACGCGACGTCCCTGAGGCGGGCCAGTTGCAATGCGGGCTGAAAAATCTGCTGATCAAGGTATCTGACCACCGGCACCACAACCCCGTCACCCGCCACCTTATAGGCATTGTTATAGCGTGCGGGCATAACATAGCTGTCTTCCAGCCCCATCAGACGCGCCGCCTCTCTTGAGGACAACAGCCGCGCACGGATTTTGTCACCTTCAACGAACAGGACCGTCTGCCGTGACGACCCGCCGCCCGGCGTTCTGAGACATCCGGCAATCCCGTCAAAGCGCACCTCGGCACGCTGATGGCTGCCGCCATCGCCATCGGGTCGCCCGCGTTTATAAAGCATGCCGATTTCGGGGTGCCCGGTCCGTTTGGCGGCCTCGATCCGGGAAAGGCTTGGGGGTGACATCATCGACAAAAGCCGTTTCGTTTCATGCGCCGTCAGCCACGCGGTATCCGGCGCATGGTCAATCATTTGCACCAGCGGTTTGGGATCGAACACGACAGGCGCGTGTTTCCACCATATCCAGTTGCGCGCGATATCACGGGGGGCCGAGGCCACAAAACTCATCAGTTTCTTTGTGTGAAACGGCCCCGTTGGCTGGGGCGTTGTCAGCCCTTTGATCAGCAGGTCATCGCGCAGGCACACCACAAAAAGCCGCGACCGGCTTTGTGGCAGAAACGCCGTTGCGTCGATTTCAAGGGCACCGACGCGGTACCCCAATTTTGCAAGACGCCGGATGACGGCCGCAAAATCAGCGCCCCGGTTGCGTGCAATCAGCCCGACGACATTCTCGAATGCAATGACGCGCGGCGCATATCCGTCTTGGATCGCATGTTCGATCAGTGTGGCCCATGTTGAAAACGTACCACTTCTTGATCCAGCCAGCCCAAGCCCCTTGCCTGCCAGTGAAAAGTCCTGACACGGGCTTGAAGCCCAGTACAAATCAATCGGTTGGCGCAACAGGTCCGGATCCAGCTGGCCCACATCCGCCTGCACAAGGCCGTCATCCCCCCAGTTGCGCACATAAACGTCGCATTTCATCGGGTCGATGTCATTGGCCAGACGGCAGTCCCAACCATCCGACAGTGCGGCGCGCACCATGCCGCCGCCGCTGAAAAACTCAGCATATGTTGGTTTTTTCTGGACCTCGGATACCATATCTATTTCTAACCAAGGCCACATGGGCTGTCGACAGCAAACAGGTCGCGTCCGCTACTCTGCTGCCTCATTCACGGTTTCGGCCTCAATCGCCGCCGCACGCTTTTCGACCTGCTCGACGATGTGCTCAATCATCCCGTCATTGCCCAGCTTGTGACTTTGCTTGCCCGCCAGATAGACCATGCCGGACCCGGCACCGCCGCCGGTGAACCCAACATCCGTCATCAGCGCCTCGCCGGGTCCGTTGACGACACAGCCGATGATGCTCAGGCTCATCGGCGTTTTTATGTGTTCCAGTCGCTTTTCCAGCACTTCAACGGTTTTGATCACGTCAAACCCCTGACGCGCACAGCTAGGGCAGGATATGATGTTCACACCACGATGCCTCAGGCCCAAAGATTTGAGAATCTCAAAGCCCATTTTGACTTCTTCAACCGGGTCCGCCGACAGGCTCACCCGGATTGTATCGCCAATCCCCATCCACAACAGATTGCCCATCCCGATGGCGGATTTGACCGTCCCGCTGATCAACCCGCCCGCCTCGGTGATGCCAAGATGAATGGGCGCATCAGTGGCCTCAGCCAATTGTTGATAGGCGGCGGCGGCCATGAACACATCCGAGGCCTTGCAGCTGATCTTGAATTCATGAAAGTCGTTGTCTTGCAGTAGCTTAATGTGGTGCAAACCGCTTTCCACCATCGCGTCCGGGCAGGGTTCGCCGTATTTTTCAAGCAGATGCCTTTCCAAAGATCCCGCGTTCACCCCGATGCGTATGGAACAATTGTGATCGCGCGCTGCCTTGATCACGTCGCGGACACGTTTTTCATCGCCGATATTGCCGGGGTTGATCCGCAAGCACGCCGCACCTGCCTCTGCTGCTTCTATCCCGCGTTTATAGTGGAAATGAATGTCCGCAACGATCGGAACGGTAACTTCGCGCACGATCTCTTTCAACGCTTTGGAGGATGCTTCATCAGGGACTGAAATGCGGACGATGTCGGCACCCGCGTCGGCCGCTGCCTGCACCTGTGCGATGGTGCCCGCGACATCGGTGGTCAGCGTGTTGGTCATGGTCTGGACGCTAATCGGCGCGTCGCCACCAACCGGCACATTGCCCACCATGATCTGTCGCGATTTGCGGCGATAGATGTTGCGCCAGGGGCGGATGTGATTGAGTGACATGGGCGCACCTTTTGGCGAGGGTTGTCGTCCCCTTTACCTAGTCTTCCAGGGTCAAAATCGCAATGGCAGGATTAGCGGGTTTGGCAGGGCATCGCGGCCAGAACGGCAGGGTCAATTTCCGAAGTCTGCAAGTCCGCAAACATCCGGCTGAGCGATGTGTCTGCCAGCGGGTCAACTGGGTCGTAAAGCGCGGCCAGTGCTTCGTGATGAAGAGGCAGGTTGGATGTCACACTGCCGCGGGCACCGACGGGGCCGTAACACCCATCAGCCATGGCAAAAAACAACGCCCCGGATTCGCCGGTGCGCAATGTCGCCGGTTCTTCAGTCGCGGGAACATCCCACATGTCGCCTTTGTTCATCACACCTTCAAAGATAACGGTCCCATCCGCAGCGCTGACCCGCACCCACGATGGATAGGCCGCAACCATGCGCACCATATCTGCTGGTCCTTCAAGCACTTGCGGGACGTCGTTAACGGGGGTTGTATCGCTCTGGGCTGTCAGAACAGCACTGCCTGACGCTTCATTAGGCGATGGGATGCTGGGTATAAGAAAGTTGCCAACAGAGCGCGGATCGATGGTGGCGATGGGGGCATCACGCGCCACCAATATCGGCACATCCAATGCCTGTGGGCGGTAAAGCCGGTCCAGCGCATCTGCGCGCGGCGTGTCCATGACGCGCGGTGCCGAGGAATCACTGCTGGCCTCGGGCGGCGAGGCCAATGCACCGTCCAACGGATCCAGATCAGAAAGCACAACCGGCGTCTGATCCACCGGGGCCACCTGCACACGTTGTACTTCCTGCAGCACGCTCCAACCGCCAAAGCCAATGGCACCGATCAGGGCGATCAGCACCAGCATGGAGCCAATTGCACTGGGTTCAATATGGCTCAACAGGCTGTCGCCTGCCGGTGTGAAGGGCGTGTTCGGACGGGCAAAAAGGTTCTCCTCCGAGGGGCGTTTCCTGCGTTCTTCAAAGCTGGGTTTTTTGATCACAGATGCCTTGGCGGACATGCCGTGCGCGACGGAAAAACCGGATTCTGCGCAAAAGCCCGCGAATGCCGTGTCGGGATCCATGTTCAGGTACCGTGCGTAGGACCGAACATAACCGGCAATAAAACCGGGGGTGTCAAACGCATCGGGATCGCAATTTTCAATGGCGGCGATGTAGGAGGCTTTGATTCGCAGTTCGCGCTGCACGTCGAGAAGGGATTTACCCAGTGTCGCGCGTTCGCCACGCATCACATCGCCAAGACGCAACTCAAAAGCATCAAACCCTTTAGGTTCGACAGCCTCATCCACAGCGATCTTGGAGGACCAACGCCCGATCATACCCAATGCCCCGTCATTTCACTTACCTGCAGCCTTAACCCAAAATCAAAAAGTCGATTCGGATTTGGCCTTTTCTTTCGATAACGGTAGCATAAGGCAACGGAAATTACGAATAGTAACGTTTTACCCTGCGGCCTCGGCACGATTCAGCGCACAATGTGACCACAACCCATCCATCGCATGGACCAGTGCATCCATTTCCTCAGGTCCGTGCACCGGTGACGGCGTAAAACGCAGCCGTTCCGTGCCGCGCGGCACCGTTGGAAAGTTGATGGGCTGGGCGTAAATACCGTATTCCTGCAACAACATATCCGACAACAACTTGGTGTGCACAGGGTCGCCCACCATCACCGGCACGATGTGCGAGCCATGATCAATAAGCGGCAGCCCCAGCCCTTTGAGCCGCAACTTCAGAGCCTTGGCCTGTGCCTGATGCTTTTCGCGCAATTCCGGTGACCGCTTTAGAAATGCCACAGAGGCTGCGGCACCTGCGGCGACTGCCGGCGGCAAAGACGTGGTAAAGATAAACCCGGGCGCATAGGACCGGATCGCGTCGCACATTTTTGCCGACGCCGCGATATAGCCGCCCATCACCCCATATGCCTTGGCCAGCGTGCCATTGATGATGTCCAGACGGTGCATCAACCGGTCTCGTTCCGCGACCCCTGCCCCGCGTGGCCCATAAAGGCCAACGGCGTGCACTTCGTCGATATAGGTCAATGCGTTAAACTCATCCGCCAGATCACAGATCGCCTCAATCGGGCCAAAATCGCCATCCATCGAATAGATCGATTCAAAAGCGATCAGTTTTGGCGCGGCAGGGTCGTCAGCCGCAAGCAGTTCGCGCAGATGATCGACGTCATTGTGCCGGAAAATCCGCTTGGCCCCGCCATTGCGGCGCACGCCTTCGATCATGCTGGCGTGGTTAAGCGCGTCAGAATAGATGATCAGACCGGGAAAAAGTTTGGGCAGCGTCGAAAGCGTTGCGTCATTGGCGATATAGGCGGATGTGAACAGCAAAGCGGCCTCTTTGCCATGCAGATCGGCCAGTTCGACCTCAAGGCGTTTGTGATACACTGTGGTGCCCGAAATATTGCGGGTTCCGCCAGAACCCGCGCCGGTGGCCTGCAATGCTTCCTGCATCGCCTCGATCACAACGGGGTTTTGACCCATGCCCAAATAGTCATTCCCGCACCAGACAGTGATGTTCTGTTTCGTGCCGTCCGGCCGGGTCCAGACCGCGTGCGGAAACTGGCCATTGCGGCGCTCGATGTCGATAAATGTCCGGTAACGACCTTCTTCATGCAGGCGCGCAATCGCCTCATCAATTTTGTCTGAGTAGTCCATTGCGCCTCTCCATCTGGCAGTCATGAAAACGGCAAAGGCCCCCGCATTCACATTCTATTCTTAGAATACCTACAGAAAGCGCCGCTTGCGTTCAATGCTTTATAGCGGCACGCAATGTCGCAGCCTTGATCTGGATCAAGCTTGGTTGGGCCGCGTGTTCACGGGGTACGGATTACCTGACTTGCGCAAAAAGCCAAACACGCGCATCCTTTCCTAATTTGAACCATTCGTAATCAGTCACTTTTGGTATCAATACATTTCACACACGCATTATTTTTGTCGTGTGGCTCTTTATTTTTATGAACTGAATCCGTCACAGGGAAATTATGTTCCATGACACATTCTCTACATCTATTTACCGCCGGCCTTTTGATGGCCATCACCGCAGCAGGCTATGCCTTTGCTACAATCGGCATGCAGGTCTACTCACATAGTGATGACAAACTGCCAACTTTGATCATCATCACGGGGCTGTCCGTGGCCGCGATCGCCGAGATCACGCTTTTGCGGCAGGCGAGTCTGCCCGTTGTCTATCTGGGGATCATGGTCACAGAAACCATTTTAGTGCTTGGATATGCTGCCTGGGCTCACCACGGGCTCATCCTGTCGCAGATAAGCGGCGGCACATTGGTGGTGGCAGGCTTTGCACTGGTGTGCAGCCAGGGCTGACTGTTTCGTCGTTGCACAGCGTTCGTGATTGCGGCACATGGCGACATGACCAATATCAATACCGCGCAGATTTCGCGCACCGAATTCATTGTCCTGATTGCCTTCATGATCTCTCTGGTGGCGATGACCACCGACGTGATGTTGCCCGGACTTGTGCTGATTGCCAGCGATCTGGGGCAAAGCGACCCGAACGCCGGGCATCTGGTGATTTCGGTTCTCTTTGCGGGGTTTGCAATCGGACAGCTTGTTACCGGTCCTCTGTCTGATTGTTACGGGCGCCGTCCGGTGATCCACGCCAGCTATGCGGTGTTTTGCGTCGGTTGTGCGCTGTCTTTGTTTGCATCCAGTTTCGAAATGCTGCTTGCGGGCCGCGTCTTGCAAGGCTTGGGCATGGCCGGACCGCGCATTGTTGCCATTGCCATTGTGCGCGATGGATTTGAGGGGCGCGCGATGGCGCGGATCATGTCCTTTGTGATGGCGGTGTTTATTCTGGTTCCTGCAGTGGCACCGGCCATCGGCCAGGTGGTGATCGCGCAGTCGGGGTGGCGTGCGACCTTTACCCTGTTGCTGGTGATCGCCGCAATCAGCTGGGCGTGGTTTGGCCTGCGCCAGCCTGAAACGCTCTTGCCCGCGCACCGACGCAGCTTTTCGCTCAAGGGCATCTTTCAGGGCATTGTGATCATCTGCCGCATCCCCGCCGCACTGGGTTACACATTGTGCGCGGGCGTGATTTTTGGTCCGTTTTTGGCTTACCTCAGCCTGGCTCAGCAGATTTTTCAGGGCAGCTATGGCAAGGGCGACGGCTTTGCGCTGTGGTTCGCGGTGGCGGCCCTTTCCATTGGTGCAGCGTCGATCCTGAACTCTGCGCTGGTGGAAAAGTGGGGCATGCGATTTCTCTCCAACCTCGCGCTGTTCTGGGTCATCGGGGCTTCGGCGATTTTTATGATCGCTGTGATCCTTTGGGATGGGCTGCCGCCATTCACGCTTTTCATGATCTGGATTATGAGTACGTTCTTCGGCATGGGCCTGCTTTTTGGCAATCTCAACGCGCTCGCGATGGAGCCTTTGGGTAAAATGGCGGGGCTTGGCGCGGCTGTGGTCGGGGCTTTGGCAACGGCTGTGGCAATTCCCATCGGGTTTGTGATCAGCAACGGCTATCATGGCGGTGTTGGCACTCTTGTCACAGGATTTGGCGTTGCAGCCGTTCTTGCCCTGCTGATTGGCAAATGGGCCAGCGGCACCTCTGGACAAGTCGGTGCTGGCTGATACGGTCCGGGTCAAACCTCGTTTGCCCCTGATCAAAGGAATGCCTCCATGTCACTTGATGATGTTCTCGCCCGCATTGACGCCGACCTTCCCGCCGCCACCGACCGATTGCTGGATCTGCTGCGCATCCCGTCGATCTCAACCGATCCGGCCTTCAAGGCCGATTGCGATCGCGCCGCGGATTGGCTGGTGGCTGACCTGACAGCGCTTGGCGTTGACGCGTCAAAACGGCCTACGCCGGGGCATCCGATGGTGGTGGGTCATGTCGGTGAAGCCAATAATTCCGGGGCCCCGCATCTGCTTTTTTACGGTCACTATGACGTGCAACCGGTTGATCCGCTTGATCTTTGGGACCGCGATCCATTCGACCCAGAGGTGCAGGATACACCCAAAGGCCCGGTGATCCGTGGCCGCGGTGCCGCAGACGACAAAGGCCAGTTGATGACCTTTATCGAGGCGTTGCGCGCATGGAAGGCCGTCAAAGGCGATTGGCCCTGCCGGATCACCTTTTTCCTTGAAGGAGAAGAGGAAAGCGGATCGCCCTCACTCGTGCCCTTCATGAAGGAAAACGCCGACGAGTTGAAAACAGATATCGCGCTTATCTGTGACACGGGTCTGTTCGAATCCAAGACACCGGCCATCGTGACAATGTTGCGCGGCCTGCTGGGCGAAGAAGTGACGATTACCGCGCCCAAGCTTGATCTGCATTCGGGCATGTACGGCGGCATCGCGATGAATCCGATCCGGGTGCTTTCAAAAATCATTGCATCGCTGCATGACGATACGGGTCGCATCACCGTGCCGGGATTTTATGACGGCGTGCCGGAACTGTCAGACGCGCTTGAGGCCCAGTGGCAGGGCCTTGCCTTTGACCACGCGACATTCCTTGATGACGTGGGTCTTTCCGAGCCCGCAGGTGAACAGGGCCGCACCCCGCTCGAGATGATCTGGTCGCGGCCCACCTGCGACGTGAATGGGATCTGGGGCGGCTATACCGGCGCTGGATTCAAAACCGTTCTGCCGTCCAAGGCCCACGCCAAAATCAGCTTTCGCCTTGTCGGAACCCAAGACCCCGACGCCATCCGCGAGAATTTCCGCCAGATGGTGACAGATGCCCTGCCGGTCGATTGCACCGTCGAATTTGCCCCCCATGGGTCAGGCCCCGCCTCTGGTGCCGATACCAGTGATCCGATGTTCGAAGCCGCCCGTCAGGCGCTGTCCAACGAATGGAACATCCCGGCGGCCTATATCGGCTGCGGTGGGTCGATCCCGATTGCAGGCTATTTTCAGGACATCCTGGGGACAGAACCGATGTTGATCGGTTTTGGCAAAGACGATGACGCGATCCATTCGCCGAATGAAAAATACGATATGGAATCATTCCACAAAGGCATCCGCAGCTGGGCGCGTATTTTGGATGCGCTGACATGACGCGACGGGAAGGCGCATCGCCTCTTCCTGCTGCCCGGTGACGCGCTTGAGCACGATACCCGGCTTCACCTTTGATGCCGCAGCGGTGAACGGCCAGCAGATCGCCTTTGCGCGTGGCGGTTCCGGCCCGCCGCTGATGATGCTGCATGGCTTTCCGCAAACCCATATGATGTGGCACGCCGTAGCGCCAAGACTTGCCGCGCATTTCACTGTCATCGCCCCGGACCTGCGCGGTTATGGTGCCAGCAGCAAGCCGCAGGGTACTGAAAACTACAGCTTTCGGGAAATGGCGGCGGATCAGCTGGGTTTGATGCAGCATTTGGGTTTTGACCAGTTCCACCTTGTTGGGCATGACCGGGGCGGGCGCACGGCGCATCGATTGGCGCTTGATGCACCAAAGGCGGTGCAAACCCTCACACTGATGGACATCGTGCCCACGCATCTGTTGCTCAATGACCTGACCCGGCACGTCGCGAAAGCCTATTATCACTGGTTCTTTCTTGCACAACCAAGCCCGTTTCCTGAAACCCTGATAGCGCATGACCCCGATGCCTATTTCGAATCCTGCCTGCTGGGATGGGGTGCCGCAAAGATCACCGATTTCGCGCCCGATGCCCTTGCCGCCTATCGCACCGCATGGCGCGATCCCGACACCATCCGTGGCATGTGTGAAGATTACCGCGCCGTACTTGCCTTTGATTTCGACCACGACGCGGCTGATCTTGACCGCCGCATTACCTGCCCCGCGCTGGTGATGTGGGGTGCTGATGGGGCGATGGGCCGCGCCTATGATGTAGCGGGAACATGGGCGGACCGTCTGTCAGATATCACGCCTGCACCGATCCCCGGTGGTCATTTCTTTGTCGATCAACACCCTGATGAAACGTCGGCGGCATTGCTGGCATTTCTGCGCGCATAGAACCCTGAGCCCAAGGCGCTTAATGTATCGAATTCAAAGCCTGCGGCAAAAGTGGCGCGGTTGACGGGGCTCGAACCCGCGACCCCCGGCGTGACAGGCCGGTACTCTAACCAGCTGAGCTACAACCGCGCGTTGCCGGTCGGATAGGCCAAGCGACCAACGCCGTCAACACGAATTGCCGTGTGAACGCCTGACACGATGGGCAAAAGTGCTGTGCCAGGCACCGGCCTCGCGCTTGGGATGCCAGAATACCCCAATTTCGCGCCGTTTTATGTTACGTTTTGCTATCGGCACCAATTACGGCTGCCGGGAATAGGAAGGAAAAAGACATGTTTGCAAGAGTAACGCATTATCAAGTCAAACCAAGTTCAATTGAGGAAGCCAAAGCGCTTACAGAAAAGCTGAAACCTCAGATCATGGCGCTGCCGGGCATACTTTCATTCATCAACATGATAGACGACGACGGCAAAGGCTGTGTTGTGTCATTGGTGGAAAGCCGTGAAACCTCAGAAGGCAATGCGCAGGCGGTTCAGGCATTGTGGGCGAACTTTGCCGACCACCTCACAGAGGCCCCTAACGCAGATGGATTTGACGTGATTGCCAATTGGTCAGCCTGACGTCAGGTCCACCAAACAAAAAAGGCCCGCTACAGCGGACCTTTTTCAAGCAGTGATGGCGCGGTTGACGGGGCTCGAACCCGCGACCCCCGGCGTGACAGGCCGGTACTCTAACCAACTGAGCTACAACCGCCCACTGCGCGCCCCGGACATGTCCAAAGCGTTCGGGTGTCTTAGGGCGCATGGTTTGCCGCGTCAAGCGTCATGCGGGATCAACATCGGTTTTTTTCGCCCAATTGAATACATCGACCTCGACTCATAAAGGTGAACGGAAAAATGCCCTTCATGTGGCACTTTGATCCGCCGGCGCTGGCATAATCTCAGCATCATCGCAGCGCGGCAATCCGCAGCGCCTTGAGGACAACGGAGGTTGACCGCCGAGTTCCGGCTCATGACCGCAATGCTCCTCGTCGGTTTAGAAAGAAGTATTGGCAGTTTGGCGCATGAAAACCTCGCAGAGGTGGCTCTTTGGCCTGCACATTCACGCGCACTATTGCAGATCGGTCGGGCCAACCGTCTGACTGATAATCTGGTTCATAGGAAACGGGGGGGATGGTGGGTCGTGAGAGGCTCGAACTCCCGACATCTTCGGTGTAAACGAAGCGCTCTACCAACTGAGCTAACGACCCGCTGCGGGTCTCTTAGCGCAAGGCGGGGGCAGGCTTCAAGCCCCTATTGTCAATCTATTTTGCTGGCCAGCTTCCAGGTGAAACACAACACCCTGCCCCCCTGGCAAATCGCGCAATGCGGCGTCCGGCAGGCCCAGCACGATCAAACGCAACATTCGTGATGTGATCCCATGGGTGACAAGTACGGATGGCCGATCCAGTTCGTTCAAAAAGGCGGCACAGCGCATCCGCAAGGCGTAGAACCCTTCACCGCCCGGTGCGCGTTCATATAAATCAAAGGTATCATGGGCATCAGGTGCCAAAGCCATCACATCAGCGCGCGCGCGCCCGGCCCAGTCGCCCACACCGATTTCACGCAATCGGTTGTCGGTTTCGATGCCGTCCGTCAGGCTCTCAAGCGCAATGGACGCGGTATGAAAGGCGCGCCCCTGTGGGCTAGTGAAGGCGTTAAAGCCAGTCAGATCCCGGGTCTTGAGAATGCTGCGCTGTGACCGCGCCTGTGCCTTGCCGACCGACGTGAGGGGAGAATCAAAGCGACCCTGCAAACGGTTCTGGGCATTCCATTCGGTTTCGCCATGCCGCAAAATATAAAGCGTGGGAAAGGCCTTCACAGCGCCCTCTCAAGAAGTTTCTCCGTGCCATTTTCAAGCAAATAGACGCAGCCCTGTTGATTGGACAATGCCCCGGCGGCGCGCGGGTCCATTCCCCGTACAATCGCGCGCAGCACCTGCCCCAGCAGTCCATGCGCAACAATCACGCTCGGGCCTGTCAGGTCCTCCAGAAAGTCGATGATGCGCGCCGCAAAAGCATTCAGCCCTTCGCCCCCGTCGGCCGCCTCGTAAATTTCGAGCGCAGAGGGCCCGGTCGACGCCCAATCGGGGCGCGCCGCCATGATTTCGGCCCGCAACATGCCCTGCCATGCGCCCGCGTGTATTTCCATCAGGCGCGGATCGGTTTGATATAGCGTTTGTCCCAGTGCGATATCCGCCGTTTGTCGCGCACGGCCCAAAGGTGACACAAAAATATCGGGTTTCTGGGCCAGAATTGGCGGCAAGATCAACGCCTGTCGCTGGGCCTCGGCAATCCCCTGGCTGGTCAGGGGCGAATCCAACTGACCTTGCAGACGATAGGCCTTGTTCCATTCCGTTTGCCCATGCCGGAGGAACCAGATTTTCGGATGGCTTTGAGGCACGAGTTAAGCGGTCCGTTCAGTTTGCGAATAGGTGGTGGGTGATAAGAGATTTGAACTCCTGACATCTTCGATGTGAACGAAGCGCTCTACCACTGAGCTAATCACCCGCCTTTGTGCCGAATAGCCAATTGAGGGGCGCTGCACAAGGGTTTGGCATGCCGATAAGCAAGGCCGACAATGGTGCCAGATTTGCCTTTCACCTTGCCAGTCGGAAATCAGGTTTCTTCATCGGGGGTGAGCGGCGCTGTCTGGCGAATTTTGACAGTCAATACACGGCCATTCGGCAATTTCTTTTCCCGGCGAATTTTAATGCGACCCAGTGGCGGCAAGATCAAATCGCGATTGTCGGCCAATGCATCTCCCAACACCGCCAGCATGGCGTCCACAACGGGTTTTGCGTCTTTTTTCTTAACGCCAGACCGGGTCACAACTGTCTCGATCAGTTCTTTCTTGCGCAACACCGGGCCAAGGATGACGGCCTGAGGGCCATCCACGACAGTGGCTGCTGGGGCGTTTTGAAGCGATGGTGTCTTGCCGCCTGGCGCAGAGATGGGGGTGTGCGTTTCGGTTGGCATTGTGGCTCCAGGTGCCGAGGCTTGGGTCGCTTTCGGTTTGGCGTCGGTCAGTTTTGCAGACGTGCCTGTAGATTTGGTCGTGGATTTGGTCGTCTTAGCCTTTGATGGGCTTTTTGTTGTCGTGCTCATGTTGGCCTCACACTTATAATTTTTCTCGATTGGAAACAGCGTAGGGCCAAAACACCTCAAATACTAGTCTGGGCCATAGTCTGCGTTGCGCAGTGCAGTTTTTGGGCGACAGGCACACTGCTCATGGCCTCTACATACCGACATGAAAGAAGCCCAAAAAAACGCCCCAAATAGGGGCGCTTTTGATTTGGGTGACGGCCAATCTAGTGGGCTGTCGCAGTGTCGCTGTTGCCTGACTTGCCCGCCAATGCCGCGGCTGCAGCGGCATCTTCGGCGTCCTGATCCCATTCAATCGCTTCGGGTTCACGGATCAAAGCATGATGCAACACTTCGGATACGTGGCTCACCGGAATGATGGTCAGCCCCTCTTTCACATTGTCAGGGATTTCGGGCAGATCCTTTTCGTTTTCTTCCGGGATCAAGACCGTCGTGATACCGCCGCGCAAGGCCGCCAACAGCTTTTCCTTCAGCCCGCCGATGGGCATTGCATTGCCCCGTAAAGACACCTCACCCGTCATCGCGATGTCCTTGCGGACCGGGATCTGCGTCAACACAGAGACGATCGAAGTCACCATCGCAAGACCGGCCGATGGCCCGTCTTTCGGGGTTGCCCCATCCGGCACGTGCACGTGAATATCAATCGTATCAAACTTTGGCGGTTTGACCCCGATTTTGGGGCTGATCGACCGCACATAGCTTGATGCCGCATCAATGCTTTCCTTCATCACGTCGCCCAGCTTGCCGGTGGTCTTCATCCGGCCCTTGCCCGGCAGGCGCAATGCTTCGATCTGAAGCAACTCACCGCCAACCGACGTATAGGCAAGCCCGGTCACAACACCGACCTGGTCGTCTTTTTCAGCCAAGCCATAGCGGAACTTCTTCACGCCAAGGAATTCATCCAGATTGTCGCCGGTCACCGTGATGCTGTCGGCCTCTTTCTTGATGATCTTGGTCAGCGACTTGCGCGCAACCTTGGCGATCTCACGTTCAAGGTTCCGTACGCCCGCTTCACGGGTGTAATACCGGATCATCCCAGTCAAGGCACTGTCTTCAATGGCAAATTCCTTGCCCTTCAAACCATGATTCTTGATCTGTTTTTGCACAAGATGCTGCTTGGCGATCTCGCGCTTTTCATCCTCGGTGTAGCCTGACAGCGGAATAATCTCCATCCGGTCCAGCAAAGGTCCCGGCATGTTGTAGCTGTTCGATGTGGTCAGGAACATCACGTTGCTGAGGTCATATTCGACCTCCAGGTAGTGATCCACAAAGGTGGAATTCTGTTCCGGGTCCAGCACCTCAAGCATTGCCGACGCGGGGTCACCACGGAAATCCTGGCCCATCTTGTCGATCTCATCGAGCAGGATCAGCGGATTGGTCGTTTTCGCCTTTTTCAGCGCCTGAATGATCTTGCCGGGCATCGAACCGATATAGGTCCGACGGTGACCACGAATTTCGCTTTCGTCGCGCACCCCACCCAGCGAGATACGAATAAACTCGCGCCCCGTTGCCTTGGCAACGGATTTACCAAGCGATGTTTTACCCACACCCGGAGGGCCGACCAAACACATGATCGGGCCTTTCATCTTGGTGCTGCGTTGCTGCACGGCCAGATATTCGACGATCCGTTCCTTGACCTTTTCCAGACCATAATGGTCGTCATCCAGCACCTTTTGTGCCTTGCTCAGGTCCTTTTTGACCCGTGACTTCACGCCCCACGGGATCGACAACATCCAATCAAGATAGTTGCGTACAACGGTCGCCTCAGCGGACATCGGGCTCATGTTCTTGAGCTTTTTGACCTCTGCATCCGCCTTTTCACGGGCTTCTTTGCTCAGCTTTGTCGCAGCAATTTTCTCTTCCAGCTCGGCAACTTCGTTTTTGCCATCTTCGCCATCACCGAGCTCTTGCTGGATCGCTTTCATCTGCTCGTTCAGATAATATTCGCGCTGTGTGCGCTCCATCTGCGATTTGACGCGGGTCTTGATCTTTTTCTCGACCTGCAGGACAGACATTTCGCCCTGCATCAATCCATAGACTTTTTCGAGCCGTTCAGACACCGATAGCGTTTCAAGCAAATCCTGTTTCTGCTCGACTTCAATGCCCAGATGTCCTGCAACCAGATCCGCCAAACGCGCAGCTTCAGTGGTTTCACCGACGGCTGTAAGCGCTTCATCAGGCACGTTTTTCTTGACCTTGGCATAGCGTTCGAATTCATTCGCCACAGAACGCAGCAACGCCTGAGTGGTTGCCGCATCGCCGGGCATTTCTGTTAGATATTCGGCGCGCGCCTCAAAGAAATTATCGTTCTCAAGGTACTCGGTAATCCGCACCCGCGCCTGACCTTCGACCAACACCTTGACGGTGCCATCGGGCAGTTTCAGCAACTGCAGCACATTGGCCAACACCCCGGCTTTAAAAATACCGGAGGATTCAGGTTCGTCCTCGCCGGGGTCAATCTGGCTCGACAGCAGAATCTGCTTGTCGTCAGCCATCACTTCTTCCAACGCGCGCACCGATTTTTCGCGGCCCACAAACAGCGGGACGATCATGTGGGGGAACACCACGATATCGCGCAACGGCAATACCGGATATGACGCGTTTAAAGGCTCTTGCATGCTCAATTCCTTATCTTGGCAAAACAACTTCGGTCCCTCATGAGGCAACCACTTTGTTGTTTCCTGTTCTGGGTTAGGTATCTGTGCACCCTGCCCGCCTGTTTCAATCCCTAATCGTTCGGAACCTGCGCGCATCATCGCGCGTGCCGACAGTGAGGGCAACCACCGTTTTGATCGTGTTTAAACGAAATCGTTTGCGCCTGATGCGACCATGTGCCCAAAAATCCTGCGCTGTGTCGACTGCGCTACGGGCGGTGTTTTTTCACTGGTTCAACGTATTTGCTCCACAAAACCACCGGATCAATGGACCTGAATGCCCGCTACAAGAAAAGGAGATCGACATGTTCCGACTGATTTACAGACAAAGACGCAGGCTGTTGTTTGGCGGTTTCTTTGGCACGCTGGGCATGATGATGATGGCCGTTCATCTGAATGGCGGCATGGCGAGCTATCCTTTCGAAGAATGGATTTTTGTCGCAGCATTTATCGTTGTTTCATTGATTGTTGCGCTTCTGATCATGTGTACGGCGGGCCTTCTTAATCCTTGTCTTGCCAAATTGGCGGGTATTGATCGAGCTGTTTACGATCAACATCTTTGCCTATGCCACGATCAGGATCGCGGTGCCGGGCGTGTTCGATATCCCCTATCTTGGCGCGATCCTTCCTTTTGCTTTGTACATGATGCTTTTTTCGCTGATCTATGGCGAATTCTCGGACCGTTTCCGCATTTTCGTCGACCACCGCGAAATCAGACGGTTCAAATCCCCAAAAACGGCAGAGGCGCTCTGGGCTGAACTCGCTCCCGCCGCCGGGAGCCTTGAAGAACATTGGGATATTCTGCTCCGCGATCTTGATCCCGAAGAAGACGATCCCGACAGCCTGCAGGCCAAATATACGCACGGGGGATCATTCTTTGAATTGAAGACCATGACATTTCTGGAAAAGCAGGAACCAACTCATGCAAAATACCATCATTTTGGTGAGGTTGACCCCAAAAACCGAAGCCTTGCCGAAGGCACCTATGAAATTCAAATCTCGCCTCTTGAGGATGAAGAAGGGTGTCTTGTCACACTCATATCGCACCTCAATTCCATGTTGTTGCGGACCGCTTTGATGAATTGGTTCGACGATGAGCTGGGGGACAGAACAGATCACCTGCGCGCGCAGCATTTTGACCACCGGGACTGGTCCATGACCGGTCGCTATCGCCGCAAAGTGCTGAAATTCGCCTGATTTTCAAAGAGGGTCAATGTCACCCTGCGCGCGATTTGCGTGGAAATCTGATTGCCAATGCGAAAACGTCCCGCTGGCGATGGCCTTGCGCATACCGGCCATAATATCCTGATAATAATGCAAATTATGCCAGGTCAGCAACATGGAGCTGATCATTTCCTGGCTTCTGAACACATGGTGCAGATAGGCCCGGGAATAACTGCTGCACGCGGGACAGCCACAGTTTTCGTCCAAAGGGCGTGGATCATCAGCGTGGCGCGCGTTTTTAATGTTCAATACCCCGTGGCGGGTAAACACCTGACCTGTGCGGCCTGACCGCGATGGCAATACACAGTCCATCATGTCGATGCCGCGTGCCACGGCCCCCACGATATCATCGGGCTTGCCCACCCCCATCAGATAGCGTGGCTTGTCCTCGGGCAGCATGTCGGGCGCATAATCAAGGCACTCGAACATGGCGGCCTGCCCTTCGCCCACGGCGAGCCCGCCCACGGCGTAGCCATCAAATCCGATCTCGCGCAGGGCCTGGGCACTTTGCACGCGCAGGTCTTGTTCCAATCCGCCTTGCTGGATGCCAAACAGCGCATGCCCCGGCCGGTCGCCAAATGCCTGCTTGGACCGCGCCGCCCACCGCATCGACAATTGCATGCTTTCAGCAATCCGCGTCCGGTCTGCCGGCAAGGCCGGACATTCGTCAAAACACATCACAATGTCCGACCCCAAGAGCGCCTGAATTTCCATGGATCGTTCCGGCGTAATCTCGTGTTTCGACCCGTCGATATGGCTTTTGAATGTCACGCCGCGTTCGGTAAGCTTGCGGAGATCGGCAAGGCTCATCACCTGAAAGCCGCCCGAATCCGTCAAAATCGGCTTGTCCCAGTTCATGAATTTGTGCAGCCCGCCCAGCCGTGCAATGCGTTCCGCGGTTGGCCGCAACATCAAATGATAGGTATTGCCCAACAACACATCCGCACCCGTCGCCGCAACGCTTTCCGGCAGCATGGCCTTGACGGTGGCCGCCGTGCCCACGGGCATGAACGCCGGCGTGCGAATGTCACCGCGCGTGGTGTGGATCACGCCGACGCGCGCCTTGCCGTCCTGCGCACGCTTGTCAAATGAGATACGTTTCATGGGATCGTCCTTTGCACGTGTTCAAGGGCGATAAACCAGAGCGGGAAAACTTGCAATCAGCGCAAAAACCCACCACATAAAGCTGAATTAACACAAACTTAGGGACGGAAACCTTGGACATCGAACAAATGCTCTTGGATGCGCTGCAAAACAATCTGGCGTGGCTGTTGCTGGCAGTTTTGGTTGTCATTCTGATTTTCAAGGCGGTCAAAATCGTCCCGCAGTCAGAACAGCATGTGATCGAACGCTTTGGTCGTCTTCGCGCGGTGCTTGGGCCTGGCATCAACATGATTACGCCCTTCATCGACCGGGTCGCGCATAAAATCTCGATTCTGGAGCGCCAGTTGCCCACCGCGTCCCAGGACGCGATTACCCGCGACAACGTGTTGGTACAGGTCGACACATCGGTATTTTACCGCATCACGGAGCCGGAAAAGACCGTGTACCGCATTCGCGACGTGGATTCAGCGATTTCAACCACCGTGGCCGGGATTGTGCGCGCCGAGATCGGCAAGATGGACCTTGACGAGGTCCAAGCCAACCGCAGCCAGCTGATCACCACAATCAAAGCGCATGTCGAGGACGCCGTGGACGATTGGGGCATTCAGGTGACCCGGGCGGAAATTCTGGATGTGAACCTTGATCAGGCGACCCGCAATGCGATGATGCAGCAGTTGAACGCTGAACGGGCGCGTCGCGCGCAGGTGACTGAAGCCGAAGGCAAGAAACGCGCCGTGGAACTGGGGGCGGACGCCGAACTATACGCGTCAGAGCAAACAGCCAAAGCGCGCCGGATCCTTGCCGATGCAGAGGCTTACGCGACCAAGGTTGTGGCGCTTGCCATCAACGAAAACGGCCTTGAAGCGGCACAGTATCAGATTGCCTTGAAACAGGTTGAGGCGCTGAATGTGATGGGCAATGGTTCAGGCAATCAGACGATCGTCGTGCCCGCACAGGCGCTTGAGGCCTTTGGCGATGCATTCAAGCTTTTGAAAGGGCGTGGCTGATGGAAAACTATCTGACACTTTGGTGGGTTTGGATCTGTGCTGCACTGGCACTTGGCGTGATCGAACTTTTGGCCCCTGGCTTTATCTTTCTGGGCTTTGCGATCGGTGCGCTGGCCATGGCGGTCTTTGTCTTTGTGATGTCCGCCACAAATGTGCCGGCACTGATTGCGATGTTTGCGATTCTGTCGCTGATTGCCTGGATGGGCTTGCGGCTGGTGTTTCGCCGGCAATCCAGCGGTGCGCGTATTGTAAAGCGCGACATCAACGAGAACTAAGTCTTGGGCACACCCGCAGACCGTCCCAAACCTGCGCCCTCTCTCCATATTGTGGCTTGAGCCTGCACTGGCAGCTTGATACGTCGACGCTTCACTAATCGGAGAATTTTCATGGATAAGCTGACCTTCGGTTGGGAGGAATGGATTGCCCTGCCCGATCTGGGATTGCCGGCGATCAAGGCCAAAGTGGACACTGGCGCACGCACATCAGCGCTGCATGCGCATGACATCGAAGTGTTCGGGCCCCCGGCTAAACCCAAGGTACGTTTCAATGTGCACCCGATTGCGGGGCGCGATGACATTTCCATCACTTGTTCTGCGCCGCTGATTGATCGCCGCGAAGTCACATCGTCGAACGGCGAATCCGAGCAGCGTTTTGTGATCTCGACAACGCTGGACGTCGCGGGCCAAAGCTGGCCCATTGACGTCACCCTGACCAACCGCGCGGGGCTGTCGAGCCGCATGTTGCTGGGGCGTCAGGCCCTCAATGAACACATCAACATTTCCGCCACCGAGCGCCGGTTGCAGCCTGATCTCAACTATGACGTTTATCATACGGCCGCGATGCGCAAGACAGCGCCCAAACGGGCACTGCGCATCGCCGTGATGAGCCGGGAGCCCAACACCTATTCAACCCGCCGTCTGGTCGAGGTCGGCGAGGCGCGCGGCCATACGGTCGAGGTGATCGATACCGCACGCTGTTACATGGCGATCAACCAGCTGGCACCCGAAGTGCATTATGATGGCAAACGCCTGCCCCGCTATGATGCGGTCATTCCGCGCATCGGCGCGTCTATCACGCCCTATGGCTGCGCGGTGATCCGGCAGTTTGAAACCATCGGCACCTATTGCGTGAACGGCAGCGCGGGCATCACTGCCAGCCGCGATAAACTACATGCCCATCAGGTGCTTGCCTCCAAACGCATCGGCATGCCCACAACTGCTTTTGCGGCCTCGCCCAAGGACACATCAAACCTGATGGCGCTGGTGGGCACGGCCCCCTTGATCGTAAAACTGCTGGAATCCACCCAAGGCAAAGGCGTGGTGCTGGCGGAAACGAAAAAGGCCGCTGAATCGGTGATCGACGCCTTTCGCGGCCTCAAGGCCAACTTTCTGGTGCAGGATTTCGTGAAAGAAGCGGCAGGCGAAGACGTCAGATGTCTGGTGATCGCAGGCAAGGTTGTCGCATCGATGAAACGTACCGGGGCAGAGGGTGATTTCCGGTCTAACCTGCACCGGGGCGGGTCGGCCAAGGTCGTGCGCATTTCCAAGATCGAACGCGATACGGCGGTGCGTGCCGCGCGCGCCTTTGGTTTGGGCATGGCGGGCGTGGATCTGCTGCGTTCCGACGCAGGGCCAAAGGTGCTTGAGGTAAACTCGTCGCCGGGGTTTGAAGGCATCGAAAAGGCCAGCGGCAAAGACATTGTCGGCAAGCTTTATGACGAGGTTGAGGCACGGGTGAAACCACAGCCCTCGCGGCGGCGCAAATCGAACGCCTGATCGCGGTTGATGCTTGCTATGCGGGCATGTCGGATTATGCTCATGGGAATATTGTTCTTTATTTCAGGAAATTTTGCGATGCGCCCATTTGTTCTTCTTGCAGCCCTGATCACACCCGGCCTCGCCCTTGCCGACTGCGCCACGGACGCTGAAATCGCTGCATTTGTCGCCTCTGTCACGGCCAATGAACCGGCCATTGCGTTGGGTGCGAATGGCACCATGGAAGACGCGCTTTGTACCCAGGCCAGGCTGGCAGCCGCGCTGGAACCCACGATGGGTCCGGTGATCGGCTATAAGGCCGGGCTGACCAGCAAGCCGGCTCAGGAAAGGTTTGGGGTCAGCGAACCTGTGCAGGGCCTGCTGTTTGAGAAGATGATGCTGCCAAGTGGTGCATCGGTGCCCGCGAAATTTGGGGCGATCCCGATGGTGGAATCTGATCTGGTGCTGGTGGTCGGCGACGACGCGATCAACGAGGCCACAACACCCGGTGATGTGCTGTCAAACATCAGCGCTGTGCATCCGTTCATCGAATTGCCCGATATGACATTGGCCAAAGGCGAGCCGATTAATGCGGTGACTTTGACAGCCATTGGCGTGGCCCCAAAACTGGGCGTGCTGGGCGCAGGCATTGCCGTTGATGATCCTGCTGCGATGGCTCTGGCACTGGAAGAGATGATCGTGACCTTGCGCGATGGGGCCGGCGAGGTGGTCGTTTCTGCCGCCGGTAACGCGGTTCTGGGCAACCCGGCAAATTCGGTGCTTTGGCTGATGTCCAAGGGCATCACGTTAAAGAAAGGTGATCTGATCAGCGTTGGATCGTTCGGTCCGCTCACGCCATCAGCCAAAATGAAAGGCGGGGCGAGTGTCACCTATTCCGGTTTGCCAGGTGATCCTGCGGTGTCGGTGATCTTTACCAACTAGGTCAGAGCCGCCCACTGGACGGCGGCCGCCTCAAACCCTATATAAACACTCAGGAACATAAATGAGGCCAAGATGACCGACCAGACACACCCGCTTGAAGGCACACCGCTGATTGCGCCGTCATCGACTGATCATCCGCTTTACGAAGCAGTTGTTGAGGCCTGTCGCACCGTCTATGACCCTGAAATCCCAGTCAATATCTACGAACTTGGATTGATATATACCATTGATATCAATGACGAAAATGAAGTTGATATCAAGATGTCGCTGACCGCGCCCGGCTGTCCTGTTGCGGGCGAGATGCCTGGTTGGGTGGCTGATGCCGTTGAACCGCTGGCCGGGGTCAAGCAGGTTGATGTGGCCCTTGTCTGGGAACCGCCTTGGGGGATGGACATGATGTCGGATGAGGCGCGGCTTGAACTTGGGTTCATGTAAACACTGCCTGACCTGTGTCGTCCCTCTGCATTTTCTTACTCATGTCTTTACGCCAAGCGTCACGGTTGCGTGGCGCGTTACTTCCTGCGACATTGTGTAAAACGAGGGACGACAGATGACGAAATGGGCCGTTTTTACTGGCGACATTGTGAAATCGTCAGACATGACGTCAGATGAATTATCGCTTATTTTCAAAAACCTGGATGCCGCCGCCGCGGATATTGGCGCGTGGCAGGGTACGGCTGCGCCGCTAACCCGGTTTCGGGGTGATGGCTGGCAAATGGCTGTGACACCGGACTTGTGTTTTCGGGCCGCAATTGCGGTGCGTGCAGCGGTTCAGCGGGCGGGCAAAGGGTTTGAAACCCGCATCGGCATCGGTCTGGGCACCGGGGATATCACCGGGGATGACCTGTCCGGGGCTGAGGGCACGGCTTTTGTCCGCTCCGGTCATGCGCTCGATGGGATGAAACGCGGCGTGCTGCTGTCCGCCCCTGACGCGCCCCTGCCCCTGCGCACCGCGTTGCCCTTGGCGGATCACATCATCAAAGGCTGGACCCGCCGGCAAGCCGAAGTTGCCTATCTGATGCTGCCGCCTGCCGGCCCCACCCAAATGGAGGTTGCTGCGACACTGGGGTTGACCCAGCAAACCGTACAGCAACAAATAGATAGCAGTGGCATTGTGCGCCTACTGGAAGTCTGTGACGTGATGGAGGAGGATAAATAACAGGTTAATATACCTGTATTTCAGATTAACAGGCTAATTAACCTGTATTTCAGGCGATCATGCGCATCCCGTTTTCCTTTCATGCCTCTTTTCACCACCAAACATTGACCCACAAACCGCATCGGACCCCGACATGCCCGACCTCTTCATGCAAACGGCAATTGCGCTGCTCACCGGCCATGTATTCGCTGATTTTGTGTTTCAAACCAATTGGATCATCGCACATAAACGCAGACCGGCGGTCTTGGCGTTACATGCTGCCATCGTGTTTTTGTGCACGGCGATTGCGCTGGGCGGCAATCTGCAACTGGCGCTTATCATTGCGGTTATCCATTTTGTGATCGATGCGGTCAAAACCTATAAACTTCCCGACACCCTCTGGGCCTATCTCAGCGATCAGATGACGCATCTGGTGACCATTGCGGTCGCCGCATGGTATATTCCCGATGCCGTGGCGACGGGATATTGGACGGATCATACCGATACCTTCTTGATGATTGCGGTTTTCACAACCGGGCTCATCGTCGCCACCCGTGCCGGTTTTCCGGCAATCGGTTACCTGATGGCAAGTTTCTCCGTTAAGGACAACTCGGAGGGCCTTGAAAATGCAGGAAAGATCATCGGTATACTGGAACGCACGCTGATCTATCTGATGGTGATCATCGGTGAGCCGACAGGCATCGGTTTCCTCATCGCTGCCAAATCCATCCTGCGGTTCGACACCGTCTCAAAGGACCGCGCGATCAGTGAATATGTGATCATCGGCACGCTTGCCTCGTTTGGCTGGGCGCTGGTTGTTGCCTTCATCACTCAGACGGTTATGAAATCGCTGTGAACCGCTTGAGAATGCACCGCCCCGCGCCTATCTTAGACGCATAGGAGTACACACCATGTTCGGCATCCCCGGCAAACAAGCGGTTACCATGACCCCAAAGGCCGCCAGCCAGATTGCAAAGCTTATGCAATCGGCAGGCCATGCAGGGCTGCGCATCGGCGTCAAAAAAGGCGGCTGTGCAGGCATGGAATACACCATGGAATATGTCGAAGCGACCGACCCCAACGACGAGGTTGTCGAACAGGATGGCGCACGGGTGATGATCGCGCCGATGGCACAGATGTTTCTCTTCGGCACCGAGATTGACTATGAAACGACGTTGCTCGAATCCGGCTTCAAATTCCGCAACCCCAATGTGACCGAGGCCTGCGGCTGCGGCGAGTCGATCAAGTTCGACGACGCGCTCGCCATCAAGTGAGCCTTGCTGAGGCGGATATCGCCTTTGCCAAAGAACTGTTCAGCGCCTTGCCAGATATCACGACCCGCCGCATGTTCGGCGGCATGGGTATTTATGCGGGCGGCGTGATCTTTGCGCTCATGCGGTCCGATGCGCAGATATTGATCAAATCCCGGGACAGCGCCTTTGACGCCAAACTCAGCGGCATGGGCGCGCAAAAATGGACGTATACCCGCAAGAACGGCGCGGAATCGTCCATGCCATACTGGACATTGCCCGATGCCGCTGTTGATGATCCCGACCTTGCCACAGCGCTTGCCCGCGAGGCCCTTGCGCTGCTGCGCTGACGTCTACCGCTTTTGCAGGTGCACGTAGGTTTCGTTATAGCGCCGCGACAGATGATCGCCTGCCAGCACCACCTCATCCGACCCCATCGGGGCCACGTTGGTTTCATGGCTTGGGTTAAAGAACAACGGCACCGATATACGCTCTGCCTTGCCGCCGACCACGCGGTGTGGCGTGGCGCGCACCGCACCATCGCTCCAAAACTCCATCATCTCGCCAAAGTTGATGATGAACTCACCGGGTTCTGCACTCAGCTGGATCCAGCCGCCCCCGCGTCTGCGCACCTCAAGTCCCGGTGATCCATCCGTCGCAAGCAGCGTCAGACAGCCATAATCGGTATGGGTGGCAATGCCAAAGTCCTTGGCCCCGGCCCACACCGGGCGCGACGGATAATAATTGCCCCTGAGCAAGGCCATCGGCGCATCAAAAGCCCCGTCAAACACATCACGCGGCGCATCAATTGATTGCGCAACACCGCGCAGCACCGCCATCGCAACAGCACAGGCATCGGTATAATAGCGGCCAATAATCTGTTCAAAACCTTTCGGTTTGGTTGGCCACCTGTTCGCGGCATAAAACGGATTGCTCAGCCGCGGATCATCCTTGGGCAGGCTTAAACCGCTGTCAAAGAACTGTTTGTAATCAGGGTTGGCATCCGGGTCGACCTGTTCGGACCCAGCCGCGCCCCAGCCCCGGTTCGAGCCGGTCTTTGACATGTCATAGGGGGCCTTATCCGCCTCAGGCAATTTGAAAAACTCGCGGTAGGTCTCAATCACCTCGCGCACGCGCGCGCCGTCCAGAGCGGTGTTATGAACCGTTGCAAAGCCAACTTCGGTTGCAGCCACATGCATGTCGCGCAGTGCCTGCGCATCACCGCCGCTTAAGCGGACCAAATCGATTCTCGGGATCATTGCAGAACTCCTCGTTTCGCGCACTCCCTAACGCGCATCCAGGGGATGCAAAACCCTATTCGTTGCTGTGATTTGCAACGGGTGCTATTCAGGTATTCAACACTTTAGAAAAAGGCACCTCATGCGACGCAAAATAGCCGCCGGAAACTGGAAAATGAATGGTACTTCTGCCGCACTGGCAGAGCTTGAGGCGCTGGCACCTCATCTGGTCCAAGATGGCCCCGACGTGGTGATCTGCCCGCCCGCGCCGCTGCTTTACCGGGCGGCAGAAATGGCCAAGGCGTCAGGCATCCATATCGGCGCACAGGATTGCCACATGCAGGCTTCTGGCGCGTTCACCGGCGATATTTCTGCCGCGATGGTTGCGGATACGGGTGCCACATTTGTGATTGTCGGCCATTCCGAACGGCGCGATGCCCATGAAGAGACCAACGGCGATGTGCGTCAAAAGGTCAAATGCGCATGGGCCGCGGGCCTCACCGCGATCCTGTGCATCGGTGAAAGCGGAGAGGACCGCGCGGCCAACAATACGCTGGATATCATCGGTGGCCAGCTTTCAGGGTCCCTGCCCGATGCGATGACCGCCACCAACACCGTCATTGCGTATGAACCGATCTGGGCCATCGGCACCGGACTGGTCCCAAGCCTTGAGCAGATCATCGAAGTGCATGATTTCATCCGAGCGCGGCTGATCACCCGATTTGGCCATGACATTGGAAATGCCATCCCCCTGCTCTACGGTGGGTCGGTCAAACCCGACAATGCGGAAACCATATTCAAAGCCGAAAACGTCGATGGCGCGCTGGTTGGCGGTGCTTCCCTCAGGGCCAGCGACTTTGCCCCGATCATCGCGGCCCTCGCTGCGTCTTAACAATTCACCCTTTCTTAAATACCGATGCATCACACATGCAAAAGGGCGGCACATCGATCTGACATGCCGCCCTTTCAAATTGCCCTGCGCAACCGCGCTATTTGGTGATCAGTTCCGGCCCCATCATCAACGTCGGCAGCCATGTGGAAATGATCGGGATATAGGTCACCATGATCAGGAACACAAAGAGCACGGCGGTGAACGGCAATGCCGCGCGCACCACCGACATCATCGGCATATTGGCCACGCCCGAAGTCACAAAGAGGTTCAGACCCACAGGTGGCGTGATCATCCCGATCTCCATGTTGACCACCATGATGATGCCCAGATGAATCGGGTCAATGCCCAATTCAATCGCAATCGGGAACACCAGCGGTGCCACGATCACCAAGAGGCCAGATGGCTCCATGAACTGACCGCCGATCAGCAAGATCACGTTGACGATGATCAAGAACATGATCGGGCCGAACCCGGCATCCAGCATTGCGGCTGAAATCTGCTGTGGGATCTGTTCGTCGGTCAGCACGTGCTTGAGGATCAGCGCGTTGGCGATGATGAACATCAGCGTGACCGTCAGTTTGCCCGCCTCAAACAATGTATTGCGCACATCGCGGTGCCAGAAAACCGACACCAGCGCCATTGGCTTGTTGATCAGGGATATGTTGTTGCCGTCACCTTTGACGTGCAGCGGCCCCATATCGCGATAGACAAAACACGCGATCAGAAAGGCGTAAACTGCCGCCACCGCTGCCGCTTCTGTGGGGGTAAAGATACCGCCATAGATGCCGCCAAGGATGATCACGATCAGCATCAGACCCCAACCGGCGTCCCTGCCTGCCTCAAATGCCTCACCCCAACCGCGCCATTCGCCCTTCGGCAGGTTCCTCACCTTGGCAATGATGTAGATCGTCACCATCAACATGGTGCCGGCCATCAGACCCGGAATGACGCCCGCGAGGAACATCCGGCCCACCGACACATCCGTTGCGGACGCATAGACCACCATCACGATCGACGGCGGGATCAGAATGCCCAATGTCCCGGCGTTGGCGATGACGCCTGCCGCGAAATCCTTGGTATAGCCCACCTGCCGCATCCCTGCGATCACGATGGAACCGATGGCAACCACCGTCGCGGGCGACGACCCTGACAAGGCTGCAAAGAGCATACAGGCAAAAACACCGGCAATAGCCAGACCCCCGGGCAAGTGACCCACAAGCGCGATGGAAAACCGGATGATCCGTTTCGCCACCCCCCCGGTCGACATGAACGACGACGCCAGAATAAAGAACGGGATAGCCAGCAGCGTGTAATGGCCTGCCATTGCCTGAAACAAGGTCTGGGCAATGGATGCCAGCGAGGTGTCACTGAGCACCAGCAGGAACAGAATGGACGACATGCCAAGCGAGACCGCAATGGGCACACCGATGAGCATCAGACCGACAACCATCGTGAAAAGAATAAATACTTCCATGATCTTATCTTTCCGCGTTCATGTGTTTGACGGCGTCGACATCATCTTCGGCCTCGTGGCTCACGATCATGCTTTCCTTTTCGCCCGATAGGATTCGCAGTGTCGCCTGAACGAACCGAAACAGCAGCAATGCCATGCCAATGGGCAGGATTGCATAAGGAATGAAACGCGGCAGTTTTTCGTAGGTTTCACCCTGGTTCATCAAAGGTTCAATAAAGCGCAGCCAATCCGGGATCGGCGTTTCTGCCACTTCGTACCATGCCTGATCGCGGCTGTTTTCAAACCCCGTGGGGAACCAGCGGCCTGATGTGGCATCGAGCCCTGCAAAAGGTGCCCAATAATCCCACGCGCCCTTCAGCAGGAAAATCGAGTAGATGATACAGATGACACCCACCACCACGGCCAGCACCTTGCGCGGCCCCTTGTCAAAAAGGTTGATTACCGCGTCAACGCCAAGATGCGCTGTGACCTTGACCGCATAACTTACGCCGAACAGCACCAGCCAGGCGAACAGGAACGTCACTGCCTCAAGACCCCAGATGATGCCGGTGTTAAACCCATAGCGCAGCACCACGTTGATGAATGTGATGATCGTCATGATGCCAAGGATCAGCGCAATTGCGGTTTCCTCGAATTCGTGCACGAAACGGCCCATAGGCCCCCGTGGCTCATAATGAGAAGACATGGCCCCTCGCCCCCTTTGAATGACAGATATGTCAAATCGTCCGGCCCCACGTATATGGGGGCCGGACAATATCGCAAAACGAATTTGGCTTAGAACCCTGCGTTGATCGCCTGTGCGGCGTCGATGTTTTCCTGGCCGATATCACCGACAAACTGGTCCCAGACCGGTTTCATCGCATCAACCCAAGCCTGACGCTGTGCATCGTCCAACTCAACAATCTTGCCACCAGCGTCCAGAATGGCCTGACGGGCATCCATGTCCACCTGGCCAACGGCCGCGTTACGCTCGGTGGTTACCTCTTCGACGATGGTCGCCAACTGCGTGCGCACATCTTCTGGCAGGCTATCCCACCAGTCGGTTGACACAACGAGCATGTAGTCAAGCACACCGTGGTTGGTTTCGGTCGTGCCGTCCTGCACTTCAAAGAACTTCTGGCCATAGATGTTCGACCAGGTGTTTTCCTGTCCATCCACAACACCGGTCTGCAGCGCGCCGTAGACTTCAGAGAACGCCATTGGCTGGGGTGACACGCCAATTGCTTCCATTTGCGCCTTGATCACTTCGGATGGCTGCACGCGGAATTTCAGGCCTGCGGCATCCGTAGGCAATATCAGTGGCTTGTTGGCCGACATCTGCTTCATGCCATTGTGCCAAAACGCCAGACCCACAAGGCCGCGACGCTCCATCGACATCTTCATGTTTGCGCCAGCTTCAGAGTTCTGGAACTCGTCCACGGCTGCAATGTTCTTGAAGACGAAGGGCAGATCGAAAATGCGGAACACTTTGGTGAACTGTTCGAACTTAGACAGCGACGGTGCCGCCATCTGAACGTCACCCTGCAACATCGCTTCCAGCACTTTATCATCGTCATAAAGTGTTGAGTTCGGGAACACTTCCATGCAGGCTTTGCCGTTCATTTCGTCGTTCACGCGCTGTTCAAGCAGCGATGCAGCCAGGCCTTTGGGGTGTTTGTCAGAGTTCGTAACGTGGCTCAGCTTGATGACAATCTCGCCATCATCACACGCAGCGGCAACAGCACCGGCGCTGACGGAAAGGGTCAGGGCCACAGTGGCAGCGGTCAAAAATTTCATGGTGTCTCCTCCCAGAGAATAGAATCAGTCGGTTCGGCATCCGAAGGAATGCGCTGACCGCATAAGATCGCGATATACCGCCGGTCACAAGGTTGTGTTGGACGCAATGTGGGCATGATCAACTCACATTGTATTTCAAATAGTTACGCGGGCTTCTTAACAAACTTCCGGCACACAAAGGACCCATCTGTGCGAAAATCCGCACTGCCGCTCTGCCCTTTGTGCGGGATTCCGCACAGGTTCAGTCGCGAAAGTCTTCGGTCTTGATCCCATAGCGCGTGAGCTTGTCATAGAAAGTCTTGCGCGGCAGCTTGAGCGCCTCTGCGGCCGCACTCGCCTGACCGTGTGCGCGACGCAAGGCAGCCTCAAGCAGGGATTGTTCCACATGCGCCATCTGTTCCGCCAGCCCAAGCGCAGCGTCCTGTTCGCCTTCATCTGGCAGGCCCATCACAAACCGCATCGCCGCCGACATCAATGCGCGTGCATTGCCGGGCCAGTCGCGTGCCATCAACCCACCCACCACCTGCGGGGTAACCTCCGGGGCGCTTTGGCCCGATTGTTCGGCGGCGATGTCCACATAGCGGCGAAACATCACCGGAATGTCTTCGGGCCGCTCTGCAAGGGAGGGGATGCGCACAGTCAGCACCTCCAGCCGGTAATAAAGATCCCCATTAAATCGTCCCGCGCTGACCTCTGCCGCCAGATCCTGCGTGCTGCCCGCGATCAGGCGCACTGGCGTGCGGCCTTCCACCGCTTCGCTCAGGGTAAGTTGAAGTTGTGCGGGCAACTGTCCAATTTCATTGATAAAAAGGCTGCCGCCTTCTGCCTCGCTCAAAATTTCGCTAAGTGCATCCGGACTTAACCCGGCTGCGGCGCGTTTGACAAAAGGTGCCTTGGACCGGCCAGAACTCAGATGGATCACTTCTGCCACCTTTGACACACCCGCACCGGGCGCGCCCGTCACCAGCACATCCCCGTCTGTCTGTGCCACCAATCGCACTTGTTTGCGCAGGGCATTGGCCAGATCAGAGGTGCCAAAAAGCATCCGGGCCGCCGGATCACCCGTTTCAACCAAGCGCCGCAGACGGCGGTTGTCGAGCACCAGCGCCCGGGTTTTCAACGCCCGTTCCAGCACGCTGAGCAATTCAGCAGGCGCACAGGGTTTCTCCAAAAACCCAAACGCGCCCTGGCCCATAGCCTCAACCGCCATGGGAATATCGCCCTCGCCCGTTAACAAGATGACCGGCAAATCGGGGTCTTGCTTGCGCGCATATTCCAACAGATGAAACCCGTCGCGCCCCGGCATCCGCATGTCTGACAGAATCACGCCCTCAAACTTGTCGGTGATCCGATCCTTGGCGGCCACAAATGACCCTGCCGTAAGCGCCTTTATGTCCGCTAATTCCAATGTCTGCGCCAGTGCCTCGCGCACTGCCGCATCGTCATCGACCAACAGAACGGTGCGTATCATGCCGCCTTTGCCCCTTCTATCGACCGCTCCAGCGTCACCGAGAACAACGCGCCGCCCTGAGGCATGTTGCTGCCGCTGATTTGCCCGCCAAAGCTTTGAACGATGCCATAGCTGATGGAAAGGCCCAGCCCCATGCCCCCGGTGCTGCCCACTGATTTTGTTGTGTAGAAAGGGTCAAAAACCTTGTCCGGCATTTCAATGCCCGGTCCGGTGTCCCGAAAATTGACGGTCAAGGGATCCGCGTCGTTGATGGTGACAGTCAGGGTCTTGACCTCACTTGCGGCCATCGCATCAACCGCATTGGTGATCAGATTGACAAACACCTGGCCCAACCGCACCTCACCGCCACGCACCATCAGCGGTCTGTCAGCGGGTTCATACTCCAGGCGCACGCCTGCGTCTTCGATATGCCCCTGGGTCAGGTCCAGTGCCGATTGCAGAACGGCACCCAGGTCAACGTTTTCCTGCGGCCCGTTTTCCTGACGGGCAAAAGCGCGCAGGTTCTGAATGATCCGCCCCATCCGCCGCGCCATATCCGAAATGCGGGTCAGGTTTTCGGTGGCCCGCTCAGGCACACCACGCTCCACGAACTGCACGGCGTTTTCCGCAAACGACCGGATCGCCATCAGCGGCTGGTTCAATTCATGGCTGATGCCCGCAGACATCTGGCCCAAGGCACTGAGCTTGCCCGCCTGCACCAGATCGTCCTGTGCGCGGCGCAACGCCTTTTGCGCCTCTTCACGTTCGGCGGCCTCACGCAGCAGTTTTGCGTTGGTTTCGCGCAAGGCCAATGTACGCTCTGCCACCCGCCCCTCAAGCTGCACGTTGGCCCCGGCCAAGGCGCGCCTGCGCTCTGCGGCCAGGAACAACAGAGATCCAAAGGCAAGGCAAAGCGCCGCAACCGCCAGCGCCTGTGACAACGCAAAGGCCTGCACCTGGCTGACGTCCAGCAGCACCTCGCCGCGCATCCCAATGACCGGCAATTCCCGCGTCAGGTGCAGCGCATCACCGGGCAAATAGCGCCCCCAGCCCAGATGCCAGACCTCATGGCCGCCGGGGTGGGTCTCCGAAAATTCGGGGGCCGCACCGACAGGCGGGACCAGGCCTGCCATGCCTTCGGGCCGTTGCCAGAACAACAACTCGGACCTGTTTGAAATATAGACGATGCCCTGATCGTCGGTAAAGAATGCCGCCGGGTTAGTGCCGCGCCAATTGTAGTCTATGCCGTTGAGATCGGTGATGACCACCACCGCGCCCTGCACCTGGCCCGCGGCATCAAAAACCGGTGCCGCATGGTAAAACGCCCGTTTGGTCAGCGGCAGCCCCGGCCCATGCCCCCAGCCCAACGCACCCCGCAATGCGCGCTGAACATGGGCTTGACCGCTCATGTCGCGGGGAAATTCATTTTGCGCCGCGACCCTGACCCGGCCTGACCTGTCCAGCACCGCAACATCCAGTGCTGCGGTTTTGTCTGCCACCTCTTGCAGCAGCCGCGCGGTTGCCTGCGCATCCGTGCCTGCCAGCTGTGCCTTGATCTGTGGGTGGTCAGCCATCAACACCGCCAGATCCCGGTAGCGCTGCAATTGCCCGACCAACCGGTCCCCCGCCAATGCCAGATCGGCCTGACCGCGCGCATCAAGCTGATCAAGCCCCTTGACGTAGCCATAGCGCCAAACTGCGCCAGCAAGGACCAGCACAACCGCAAGGAAAGCCAGCACAAGGGCGGCTCGTTGGCGCATCGAGTTGTTCATGCGCCAAGTTTGCACGAGCCCCCTTGCAAAGACCAGTCCCAGCGGGTTCATGTGGCCTCATGAAAATGCTCAACCTTTCTCCACTGGACCCTGATTTTGTCCAAGACCCCTATGCCGCCTACGCCCGTGCCCGCCGGGATGGACCGGTGCTGTTCTGGCAAGACTACGGGATGCTGGCGGCCTTTGATGCGGCCACCGTGCAGGCGCTCTTGCGGGATCGGCGATTGGGCCGCGAGGTGCCCGAGGGCATGCGCAAACCTTACCCTGCGCATCTGTCCGACTGGGGAAAGGTCGAGGCACATTCAATGCTGGAACTGGAGCCTCCCCGCCACACCCGCCTGCGCGGTCTGGTGCTGCGTGCCTTTACCTCGCGCCGGATTGCCGGGCTCAAGCCGGATATTGAACAGGTCACCGCCGACTTGCTGGCCACTTTGCCGTCTGATCCATTTGATCTGATCCCCGCCTTTTGTGCGCAACTGCCTGTACGGATCATCGCGCGGCTGCTGGGCGTGCCAGAAGACATGTGGCGCGATCTTTTGCAGTGGTCGAACACCATGGTCGCGATGTATCAGGCAGGCCGCAGCCGCGCGATCGAGGATGCTGCAAATCAGGCATCGCGCGACTTCACCACGTTCCTGCGCGGCTATATTGATCAGCGCCGAAATGACCCCCGCGATGATCTGATCACCCATCTGATTGCCGCCGAAGAAGACGGTGAAAAACTAAGCACGGATGAATTGATTGGCACCTGTATCTTGCTGTTGAATGCGGGCCACGAGGCAACCGTGCACAGCCTCGGCAACGCGGTGAAATGTCTGCTGGACCATCGCACACCCCTCGCCCTGCTGAACCCCGATCATATCGCAACAACTGTTGAGGAACTGCTGCGCTTTGATCCGCCACTGCATATGTTTACGCGATTTGCCTATGAGGATATTGCGCTGGGGGATGTCGCCTTGGAAAAAGGGGATGAAATTGCCCTGATGCTGGGTGCTGCCGGTCGCGACCCGGCGGTGTTCGAGAACCCCGATACATTTGATCCGACACGCCCCGCCAAACCCCATGCGGCCTTTGGCGGGGGTCTGCATTTTTGTGTCGGCGCGCCGCTTGCACGTTTGGAATTGCAGATCGCCCTGCCCGCGCTTTTTGCACATCTGCCAAACATGACGCTGGCAGAGGTTCCGCGATATGCCAATGCCTATCATTTTCACAAGTTGGATCAATTGGTGATCCAGCCATAGCCGAAAACCTTAGACGACTGTCAAACTTGGGCATTTCGCCAGATGATTGACCCGCAAAGATGTGCTGCCCTGAAGCAAGGACCCAATTGCCCCAAGTCCTCGACGGCCCGTCACAATCAGATCCGCACCGCAACTTTCTGCGCAGGCGACAATATGGTCGGCGGGATCGCCGCTCTCGCTGTAGGTCTGCTTGATCGTCTGGTTGTGTTCTTTGGCAATGACCTTGCCAGCGTCAAGTATCTTGTCGGCGGCTTGTTGAACCTCTTCGGCGGATGGCATTGTCGTCGCCGCGTGATACCCTGCAACCGCCCCCATCGCAAAGGCAACAGTGTGTGGCTGCGGCGTGTGCACCAGATGTATTTCTGATCCGCATTTTTCAGCCAATTGGCATGCCAGCCGAAGCGCATTTTCGGACATCTCTGACCCGTCAAAACCGACAACTATTTTCTCAAACATATTCGTCCCCTCTTGGTTCATTCGCCAAACACTAGAGGATTTCACCAAGCGTTCCCTTGATTTGCATCAATGCCGAATTTATGTGGGATTTCGGGGTGAGGCAGCTTTGTTCAACCGGCACCCCAAACCGGTGCCGCGTTACAGCGGCAACATCACAGTCGACTTGATTTCTTCCATCGACAACAGCGCCGTTACATTGTGCACGCGCACTTCTGAAATCAGCGCCTGATAGAAAGCATCATAGGCCCGCGCGTTCTTGACCCGGACCTTGAGGATATAATCGATGTCGCCCGCCAAACGGTGCGCTTCCTGCACCTCGGGGCGGTCTTGCAAAGCTTTCAGAAACCGCGCCTGCCATGCCGCCTCATGCTCTGATGTGCGGATCAGAACAAAAAAGCACGCCTCAAACCCCAGCGCCTCCGCATCCAGCATCACCGTCTGCTGTCCAATCACGCCGGCATCCCGCATTTTGCGAATCCGGTTCCATACCGGCGTCTTGGAAGAGCCCACATTTTTGGCAATATCGTCCAAAGACTGGCTGGCATCGCGCTGCAGCTGGGCCAAAATCTTCCGGTCTGTGTCGTCGATCCGAACGCTCATCCTGTGCTTCCTTCAATTATGGTCCTGCTGTTTAGAACCGCGCATCAGATAGAACAGGCGTTCTTATCTGTCCAGACATCTGGCGCATTATTGGGAATATTTCCTATATATGGAATCAAGAGTAACGCCAAAGCAGGTGCCGATATGGATCATTTTCCCATCTTTCTGTCCACAAAGGGCCAGCGCATCGTGCTGTCCGGGGGGCGTGATGCAGCACTGGCCAAACTGCGCCTGCTGATGAAAAGCGAGGCAAAGATCAGTGTCTTCGCCGCAAACGCCGCCCCCGAAATCGCCGCTTGGGCCGACGCTGGGAAACTGGCCCTGCACCCCCGCGCGCTGCAAAGCGGTGATGTCACAGGTGCCGCCCTCTTTTATGCCGCGGACGAAGATGCGCCCGAAGATGCTCGCACCGCCGCCATTGCCCGATCCGAAGGCGCGTTGGTCAACATCGTCGATAATCTCGCCGACAGCGCCTTCATCACGCCCGCAATTGTCGACCGTGACCCCGTGACCATCGCAATCGGTACCGAAGGGGCGGCCCCCGTGCTTGCCCGCGCGATCAAGGCCGATCTTGAGGAACGCCTGCCCACCACGCTTGGCACCCTTGCGCGCATCGGCAAGACCTTTCGCAGGGCCGCCGACGCCCTGCCTTTTGGCCGCGCCCGCCGCGATTTCTGGCGCGACTTTTATTTTAACACTGGCCCCAAGGCGATTGCCGATGGCGAAGCCGGGGTCAGGCCGGCGCTCGACACGCTGCTGGATGACCACCTGGGCAAAACCGCCCGTCCCGGTCATGTGGCCTTTGTTGGCGGCGGTCCGGGCGATCCTGAGCTTTTGACGCTCAAAGCCCGCCGTGCGCTTGATGAGGCGGATGTGGTGATTTACGACCGTCTGATCAGCCCCGAAATCCTCGAACTTGCGCGCCGCGAAGCGGTGATGATTGACGTGGGCAAAGAGGGCTTTGGCCCGTCCACCGCGCAAGGCACAATCAATGATTTACTGGTTGAACATGCCCTGAAAGGCGCGCAGGTCGTGCGCCTCAAATCCGGTGATGCCACGGTCTTTGGTCGTCTTGACGAAGAGATCGACGCGGTCGACGCCCATGGCATCGGATGGCACATCGTGCCGGGCATCACGTCGGCATCTGCCGCCGTCGCCACGATTGGCCAAAGCCTGACGCGCCGGGGCCGCAACGCGTCTGTCCGGTTTATTACGGGCCATGACATGAAGGGCTTTGCCGATCATGACTGGGCCGCACTTGCCCGCCCGAACGAAGTTGCCGCGATCTACATGGGCAAAAAATCCGCGCGCTTTGTTCAAGGTCGCTTGCTGATGCACGGCGCAGACCGCGCCACCCCCGTCACGGTGATCGAAAACGCCTCTCGCCCCGACCAGCGCATTCTAGAAACCTCGCTGGCGCAGTTGCCCACCGATCTGGCAGCGGCGCAGATGTCGGGCCCGGCGCTCACCTTCTACGGTCTGGCCCCACGGGCCGCCCTCGCGTCACACCGACGTAATACCGACGTGATACTGACGCAAAATCAACAGCCCTTTTCCTATCAGGAGGCCCTTTGACATGGCCAAGCCTTTTACCCCCAAAGTCGTCACCGGCAATGCCCTTTTGGAAGGCGATGTCATCTATCAAACCGCAACAGGCTGGACCCGCCAATTGGCAGAGGCCGAGGTTCTCACCGATGAGGCCGACGCCGACCTGCGCCTGATTGATGCCAGTGCGCAGCAAGACCTCGTTGTGGGTGTGTATCTCGCCGATGTGACGCTTCAAGACGATACGCCCCACCCCACCCATTTCCGCGAAGATTTTCGCGCCAAAGGCCCGTCGAACTATGCGCACGGCAAACAGGAGACGCTGTAATGTACCACTACACCGATTTTGATGCCGAATTTCTCGCCACCCGCAACGCACAGTTTCGCGCGCAGGTTGAACGCCGTATTGACGGGTCATTGACCGAGGATGAATTCAAACCTCTGCGCCTGATGAACGGTCTCTATCTCCAATTGCACGCCTATATGCTGCGCGTCGCGATCCCTTACGGCACGCTGAATGGTGCGCAAATGCACAAGCTCGCGGATATCGCGGACAAATGGGACAAGGGCTATGGCCACTTTACCACCCGTCAGAACATCCAGTACAACTGGCCTGAACTGCGCGATGTGCCAGATATGCTCGATGCGCTGGCAGAGGTGAACCTGCACGCGATCCAGACTTCGGGCAACACGATCCGCAATGTCACGGCAGACCACTTTGCAGGGGCTGCTGCAGATGAGGTTGCCGATCCGCGTCCCGTGGCCGAACTTATTCGCCAATGGTCGACGGACCACCCTGAATTTCAATTCCTGCCGCGCAAATTCAAGGTGGCGGTCACAGGTTCGGCCAATGACCGCGCTGTGATCAAGGCGCATGACATCGGCTTGCGTATTCTGGAACGCGACGGCGAGATTGGATATGAAGTGATCGTCGGCGGTGGCCTTGGCCGCACCCCGATGATTGGCAAAGTGCTCAATGAATTTCTGCCACAGGCGGATTTGCTGCCCTATCTTGAGGCCATCGTCAGCGTCTACAACCTGCTGGGTCGGCGCGACAACAAATACAAGGCCCGCATCAAGATCACCGTGCATGAGAACGGCATCGACGATATCCGCGCGCGGGTTGAAGAACGCTTTGCACTGATCCGTCCGCAGTTTACCGGCGTGGATCAACAGATGCTTGCCCGGATTGAGGCGGATTTTGCCCAGCCATCATACAAAACCGCGAGCGACGACCCATTTCGCAACGCCTATCAGCATGATCCACTGTTTCGCAGTTGGGCCGACACCAACATTAGCGAACACCGCGCGCCGGGATATGCAATTGTGTCGATCAGCCTCAAGGCACATGGCAAGACACCGGGCGACGCCAGCTCAAGCCAGATGCGGCTGATGGCGGAGCTCGCCAAACGCTATGGCCACGATGAACTGCGCATTAGCCACGAACAGAATGTGATTATGCCACATGTACACCGTGCCGATCTGCCATCAGTGTTCTCAGCGTTGCGCGCGGCGGGGCTTGGCACCGCCAATATCGGGCTGATCAGCGATATCATCGCCTGCCCCGGCATGGATTATTGCGCGCTGGCCACGGCCCGTTCGATCCCCGTCGCCCAGCAAATCGCCACGCGCTTTGATGAACTGAAACTGGAACATGACGTGGGCCCGCTCAAGATCAAAATCTCGGGCTGCATCAATGCCTGCGGGCATCACCATGTGGGCCACATCGGCATTCTCGGTCTCGACCGCGCAGGTGTTGAAAATTACCAGATCACACTGGGCGGGGATGGCACAGAAGACGCAGCACTGGGCGAACGTGCGGGCCCCGGTTTCTCGGCCGAAGCAATCGTTCCGGCCATTGAAACGCTGGTGTTGACCTATCTTGACCTGCGCGCCGAGCCGTCCGAGACATTCCTGCAAACCTACAAGCGCCTCGGTCTGGCCCCGTTCAAGGCGGCCCTCTACCCTGAGGATCAGTCTCAGAAAGACCGGGCAAATGCCGCTTGATCACCCTGATCTTCACCCTTTTAAAAATACCGATGCGCCGGGGCCTGTAACGGGTGCCGCGCTGGTGGAAAGGGTTGTCCGCCTCAACACGGACTTGCGCCACCACAGCGCCACAGATGTATTGCGCGCGGCGGTGCGCGAAGTGCCGAACCTTGCCTTGGTGTCCAGCTTTGGCGCGGAATCGGTGGCGCTCTTACACCTCGCTTCCATGGTGAAACGCGATCTGCCGGTGCTTTTCATCGACACAGAGATGCTTTTCGCCGAAACGCTGGTCTATCAACAGGAACTCACCGAACGGCTGGGGCTGCACAACGTCTCTATCCTGCGGGCGGCTGATATCGCAAAGCATGACCCCGATGGCACCTTACATCAAACCGACCCCGATGCCTGCTGTGGCCTGCGCAAAACCGCGCCTTTGGCTGAGGCCTTAAAGGGTTTTGATGGTTGGATCACCGGGCGCAAGCGGTTTCAGTCGGGCGCGCGCGCCGCTTTGCCATTCTTCGAGGTTGAGGCCGTCAGCGCGGACGCGCCAGCGCGGATCAAGGTTAATCCGCTGGCATTCTGGCATGCCAAGGACGTGTCTGATTACATCGATGAAAACCGGCTGCCGCGTCATCCTCTGGTCGCGCGCGGCTTTCCCTCCATTGGGTGTGCACCGTGCACCTCACCGGTCAGATCAGGTGAAGACTCCCGCGCAGGCCGTTGGAGAGACACACCAAAAGATGAATGTGGCATCCATTTTGAGAATGGCAAAATGGTGCGAACAGGAGCGAACACATGACACAACTTATAAACGATACCGGTTTCGTCGCGGACGACTGGACCCAAGGGTTCTGCAATCAGGGTGCGGCAAACGACTGTGTGGCTCTTGACCTGCCGTCTGACGCGGACCCCGGCGCGATCAATTTGACGGGTCTCAAGATGATCCGCGTTGATTTCCCGTCATCCGCAGATGGCCGCGGCTTTACCATCGCTCGGGCGCTGCGGTTGCGCGGATACACCGGGCGTCTGCGCGCGCACGGCGCGGTGCTGTCTGATCAATATGCGATGGCGCGGCGAGCCGGTTTTGATGAAGTCGAGGTAGACAGTGCCATCGCCGCCCGCCAGCCTGCTGATCAATGGCTGTTCCGCGCCAATTGGCAACAGAACGATTATCAATCCCGATTGCGCGGCGCTGCGACCTAAAGCTGCGTTGCCCTCACCCCTCCCTTCTTTTAAGACAAGGCCGCAGGCACCTGCTTGCGAGATGAATAATGACTGAGCAAACACCCGTGAACCAAACCGCCGCCAAACCCGTACCGACCCTGCCGGACGCGCAAAAAGTAACGTCTGTGAAACACTGGACTGACCGATTGTTTTCCTTTCGCGTCACCCGGCCCGCCTCGTTGCGGTTCCGGTCCGGTGAATTTGTGATGATCGGCCTGATGGGCGATCCTGACCCGGTGACGGGCAGGCAAAAGCCGCTGCTGCGCGCCTATTCCATTGCGTCACCGGCTTGGGACGACGAGTTGGAATTCTATTCGATCAAGGTGCAGGACGGGCCGCTGACTTCGAAGCTGCAGCATATCCAGCCCGGCGATCAAATCATTCTGCGCCCCAAACCTGTGGGCACGCTGGTGCATGACGCCCTGTTGCCCGGCAAGCGGCTGTGGTTCTTTGCCACCGGCACAGGCTTTGCACCTTTCGCGTCGCTTTTGCGCGAACCGCAGACCTATGAGGACTATGATGAGGTGATCATCACCCATACCTGTCGCGATGTGGCTGAGTTGGAATATGGCCGCACCCTGATCGCAGAGCTGCAGGCGGATGAGATGATGCAGGAACTGATCGGTGCCGAAAATCTGGCCAAGATCCGCTACTACCCGACCACAACCCGCGAACAAAGCCCCAAGATGGGCAGGATTACCACCTTGCTTGAAAACGGTACCTTGTTCAGCGATCTGGGGATTGACGGCATTTCACCACAGACAGACCGCGCGATGGTTTGTGGATCCATCGGGCTGAACACTGACCTCAAGAAGATCCTCGAAGGGTTCGGCCTTGAGGAAGGGGCAAATTCAGACCCCAGGCACTATGTCGTTGAAAAGGCCTTTGTCGGTTAAAATCAACGGCCTTTGGAAAAGTAGTAAAGAAAAAGCCGCGCCCTTCTTCAAGGGCGCGGCTTTCTTTAGTCGATGTGATTGAAGTCTGATCAGATCAGAGGTTCATCGCGTCGCGGATCTGTTCCAGCAAGGCCTTAAGCGCGTCCGGATTGTCCTTTGCGGCCTGAACGCCGTTGGTCAACGTGGTTTTCTGCAATGGACCAAGATCGGACTCTTCGATCATCGCCGTCACTTTATCCAGATCAAAGCCTTCAACGGTCAGCAGCTCATCTGCCATGGCAGCGTCAACTGATTGGGTTGCTGTTTCGGTGGCTTGAGTTGCAGCATCAGCTGCCTCATCAACGGCCTCGGCTGCATCAGTCGCTGCCTCGGTTGTGGCTGCTGCCGCCTCTGCCGCTGCGGCCTCCGCTTCTGCTGCGGCCTGTGCCGCTGCCGCTTCCACTTCGGCTGCTGCCGCTTCAGCTGCCGCTGCTGCTTCAGCTTCTGCCGCTGCTGCTGCTTCTGCTGCCGCGGCTTCTGCCGCTGCTGCTGCTTCGGCTGCTTCAACTTCGGCTGCTGCTGCCGCTTCGGCGGCTTCTGCTTCGGCTGCCGCTGCTGCTTCTGCCGCAGCTTCGGTTTCAGTTGTGGTATCAACCGGCTCTGGTGCTGTCACAGCCTCGGCCGTGTCTGTCGCCATTTCGGTGGCGGATTTGCCCGAATACAGCATATAACCGCCGATCGCGATCACGGCAGCAATGATAATCCAAATAATATTCTTCATGTTCTGGTCCCCTTATGGCGGGCCTCGGTGGTCTTGCATGTGCATCCCGGCCCTCTGATGGTCCAAATGCGCGTCAAACCAAGAAGGTTCAAGTGGAAATTCTTTTCGCATGCCTGCTTAGGCTGAATTTTGCGGCTTGAAGATGTCCGGTGCCGCGTCTACCTTGCAAATTCGAAAATTGTGAACAATCAAAGGACAATCACCATCGCTCGCAGACCCCATAATGCGCCGCCGCAACGCGACACCGGCCCGCGCGTCAACGAGAATATTCGTTCCCCTGAAATCCGCCTGATTGGTGCAGACGGCGAAAACGCCGGCGTCGTGACCCCGACACGTGCCATGGAAATGGCCGAGGAAGCCGGACTTGATCTGGTTGAGATTTCGCCAAACGCCAATCCACCCGTGTGTAAGATCATGGATTTTGGCAAGTTCAAATACGAGACGCAGAAACGCGAAGCCGAAGCGCGCAAGAAGCAAAAGATCATCGAGATCAAAGAGGTCAAGTTCCGTCCGAATACGGACACGAATGACTACGATGTGAAAATGCGCAATGTTTTCAAGTTTCTGGAAAATGGCGACAAGGTGAAAATCACCCTGCGTTTCCGGGGCCGTGAGATGGCGCACCAGAACCTAGGCCGCGAATTGCTGGAACGGGTTGCCGAAGACACCAAAGATGTGGGCAAGGTCGAGAACTTTCCAAAGATGGAAGGCCGCCAGATGGTGATGCTGATTGGACCTTTGCCAAAAAGCTGATCATACGCGCTTCCCTTTGCCACTTGGCTGAAGGGGCAAACGCATAGAACCCGTCGATAAAAAAAAGCCCCCGCTGTGACGCAGGGGCTTTTTTTCGTTTCAAGGGTCGAACTTACCGCAGTAAGCCGGTGATGTTGCGCACAACCGCCCGGCGGTTCGCAGCCTCAGAAGCCAGCGTCGGTATTTTGAGCGCAGATTCACCATAGCCTTGGGTGATCATGTTTTCCGGGGGCACATTGAAATATTCCGTCAAGGCCAGAGCCACCGTTTCCGCGCGCCGATCCGAAAGGGCCAGATTATAGGTCGCATCGCCCACGGCATCAGTGTGCCCTTCGACCAGAATGACCGTGCGAGGATCCTGGCGGATCAGTTCACGCAAAGTGCCGCCAATGCGCGCCAGGCTACGCGCCTGCTCTGGCAAGATCGCCGCTGACCCGGTTTGAAAGCGGACCGCATCCAACTCTAGCTCCGGTGCCAGCGAACGCACCTGATTGATCTCGCGCACCTGACGCAATGAGAACGTCCTGTTCTGCGGCACCGCTGATTGCATTTCCAAAGCAGCACGCAGGGCATCCTCGGACTGCGTGCCCACGGATGCAAATCGTTGCTCGATCTGTGGCAGTTCATTTACCACAATTTCCTGCTCTTCCACGATGGTGTCATCAAACAGAACGTATTCACGGCCCTGAGGATCGACATTCACCCGGCGCAGAACCGACCCGTCACGGGCGCGGATGGTCACAATCTTGGATCCGTCAGGCTTCACCACTGTGCTACGGCTTGAGCCATCGCTGAATGTTTCTGTACGCACCTCATCGCCGGGGCGGCGGATCAGGGCATCGTCGTCCTTCAAGACACGCAAATCGCCATTTGGATCTTGTACAACCACCCGGTCACCGGATCGGCTGACAATCTTGTCGCCATTTTTCAGCACAGAGCCGACCACGACCGCACCCAGACCCAGCAACAGAGCTTTTTCAAATTTGCTCAGCCCGCTGTCTTCGGCCGGGGCGGCGGCAGGCGCAGTTGCCGTGGCTGCCGCCGTCGCTGGTGCCGCTGCCGCGGACCGGCTGGCAACAGATGTGTCAAACTCTTCATCCGACGTCCGCACTTCATCCGCTGTGACTTCCTCGGTTACAACAGTTGCTGTGGCCGTGCCTGCGTCAGCCTCGGCTGCAGCGGCTGCTGCGGCTTCCCGTTCTGCCTGGCGCTCTGCACGACGCTCCTCGCGGCGCGCAGCACGCCGTTCTTCACGCAGCGCTTCTTCAACCGCCGCTGCTTCGGCTGTCTGGGCGTCGGTGGCAGCCTGTGCATCCAAAGCGGCCTCTGCCGCTGCCGCTTCTTCCGCCAATTGTGCTTCCAGGGCTGCCTGTGCTTCCACGTCTGCTGCTGCGTTCGCTGCCGCAAGGTCAGCCGCTGCCTGATCTGCTGCCGCTTGGTCCGCTGCCGCCTGATCTGCTGCCGCCTGATCCGCTGCCGCCTGATCTGCTGCCGCTTGGTCTGCAGCCGCTTGATCTGCAGCCGCTTGATCTGCTACCGCCTGATCCGCTGCCGCTTGGTCTGCTACCGCCTGATCCGCTGCCGCTTGGTCATCTGCCGCTTGGTCTGCCGCGGCCTGATCCGCAGCCGCTTGGTCCGCTGCCGCCTGATCTGCCGCAGCCTGATCCGCAGCCGCTTGGTCTACTGCATCCTGATCCATCGCCTCATCCGAGGGTTCCTCGACGGCCTCCATCATGTCTTCGGTTATGGCTGCACCACTATCTTTGGCTGCCTTCAGGGCCTGGCGCAACGCTTTGCGGGCCTCCCTCAGATCCTTTTTGGACTCGATCAAATCGCCGGATTTCAAGGCACAGGGGAATTCGACCTGCTCTTTGGTGGGGCCGCAGGACACGGCCTCGGCCTGAGCAAAACCTGCCGTCGGCATCGCCAAAGCGATGCTGATGCTCAGGGAGGTTGTTGATTTTAGAAATTTTTTCATTGATGCAGTCCTTGCCGTTTTTTGACGCCGTTCAAGCAGCGCTTGCGTAACAACGCATATATCGCCAGCGGGTTCCGCTATCCAATATCAACGGCCGGAGGCATCGGGCGTTGTGGTTCATCAACCAACGCGGCTGCAGCTAACCATATCATAAAAAACAAAAAAACCGCCCCCAAAGATGAAGGCGGTCTTTCGCTGGTTCCAATGGCTTGTTATCCGATAGCAGCTACTGCGCGTTTTGTCATGACGCCCACCAGATGGGCGCGGTATGCCCCGGTGCCGTGCAGATCGCTGATCATATCCGTGCCATCGACACTCAGACCTGCCAGCGCATCCGCCGAGAAATTTGAAGTCAGCGCGGCCTCAGCCTCTGTCCACCGAAACACCCCATTATTGGATGCGCCCGTGATCGCGACACGCACGCCGTCGCTGAACTTTGCCACGAAAGCAGCCACAAGCGGGAACCGCGATGCCGGCTGAATGAACTTCTCATAATGCGCGGCGTTCGGAACCGGGAACTTGATTTCCGTGACGATTTCACCTTCTTCCAGTGCAGTGGCAAACATGCCCTGAAAATAATCGTCTGCTGCAATCTCGCGACTGTTGGTCACAACGGTGGCCCCACTGGCTAGCACCGCTGCGGGGTAACAGGCTGACGGGTCGTTGTTGGCCACCGATCCTCCGATGGTGCCGCGATTGCGCACCGCTGGATCGCCAATGCGCGCTGCCAGATTGGCCAGCGCCGGATAATGGGACGCCGCCTCGCGCATGACTGTGGCGTGGGTTGTGGCCCCGCCGATGCACAGCCGTCCCTCATCATCCGTACACACCCCCTGCATCTCATCAATATCGGTCAGTGACACCAATACCGACGGTGCCGCCAGCCGCGCCTTGAGCGTCGGGATCAAGGTCTGCCCGCCGCTGATCGGCTGCGCCTCGTCCCGCGTCATCGCCTGAACCGCGTCTGCGATGGTGGTGGGTCTTTCAACGTCAAAATTGTACATCTTGTTTCCTTCAACCTCGGGGCGATCGGCACGATCCCTGCCGCCTTCCCTTTCATTGTTCCGTAAATACTACCGGGGGTCCGGGGGCTGGCCCCCGGTCCCGTCGGTGCAACTCAAGAATTCATCGCCGCCCAGACCCGCGCGGGCGAAACGGGCATGTCGATATGCGCCACATCATGCCCCCCTGACCGCATTGCATCCAAAACCGCATTGACCACCGATGGCGGCGATCCGATGGCACCTGCCTCACCACAGCCTTTCACCCCCAAGGGATTGTGTGTGCAGGGCGTCTGGCAGGAATGATCCACGTCATAAAAGGGCAGATCGCTGGCCCGCGGCATCGCGTAATCCATATAGGACGCGCTGAGCAGTTGACCGTCGCTGTCATAAGAACAGTTTTCCAGCAATGCCTGACCGATCCCCTGGGCCAGCCCACCATGCACCTGACCCGTCACAATCATCGGGTTGATGATGTTGCCAAAGTCATCGGCGGCCGAGAACCTTTCGATCGTGACCTGACCCGTTTCGGGGTCAAGCTCGACCTCGCAGGCATACGCCCCGGATGGATACGTAAAGTTGGACGGATCATAGAACGCCGTCTCCTCAAGACCCGGCTCAATGTCATCAAGCGGATAGTTATGCGGCACGTAGGCGGCCAGTGTCACATCGCCCCAGGCCACGGATTTATCCGTGCCTGCCACGCTGAACGCTCCATCCTTCAGCTCAATGTCGGTCTCGGACGCCTCCAGAAGATGCGAGGCAATCTTTTTGGCTTTGGCGATGATTTTCTCGGTCGCCCGCACCATCGCCGATCCGCCAACTGCGATAGACCGGGACCCGTAGGTGCCCATACCCATCGGCCCGCGCCCTGTATCGCCATGCACGATCTCAACCATGTTTTCGTCGATGCCGATCATCTCTGCCACAACCTGCGCAAAGGATGTCTCGTGCCCCTGCCCGTGGCTGTGGCTGCCGGTCATGACGACCAGACCGCCAGTGGCGTTGACCCGGACCGTCGCAGATTCGTAAAGCCCCGCACGTGCGCCCAATTGCCCAACGAGGTTTGAGGGCGCAATGCCACAAGCCTCGATATAGCAGTTCATGCCAAAGCCACGCAGTTTGCCTTTGGCCTCCGACGCTTTGCGCCGCGCGGCGAACCCCGCGATGTCGGCCATCTCTTCGAGTTTGTCCATGGTGGCGACATAGTTGCCGGTGTCATATTCCACCGCCACAGGCGTGGCATACGGGAATTCAGTGATAAAGTTTTGCCGCCTCAGGGCTATCGGATCGACACCCAATTCATGCGCCGTCTTGTCAATCAGCCGTTCCAACTGGAAGGTGGCCTCGGGTCGGCCCGCACCGCGATAGGCGTCCACTGGCACCGTGTTGGTAAACACCGCCTTGACGTTCACATAGATCAACGGCGTCTTGTAGTTGCCTGCCATCAATGTGCCGTGCAGCCATGTTGGCACCGAAGGTGCAAAGGTGCTGAGATAGGCCCCCATGTTGGCATAGGTGTCGGTGCGCAATGCGGTAAAGTTGTTGTCCGCATCCAGCGCCAGTTCAATCTTTGTCACGTGGTCCCGGCCGTGCGCATCCGAAATGAACGCCTCAGACCGGCTCGATGTCCATTTTACCGGGCGATTACAGGCTTTGGCGGCAAATGTGCAAAACGCCTCTTCCTGATAGTGAAAGATTTTGGTGCCAAAGCCACCGCCCACATCCGGGGCCACAACGCGCAGTTTGTGCTCGGGAATGCCCAGGACAAACGCCCCCATCAACAGCCGGATCACATGCGGGTTCTGCGAGGTGGTGTAAAGCGTATGTTGTTCATCGCCACGGGCATAATCCGCCACTGCTACGCGCGGTTCCATCGGATTGGCGACCAGCCGGTTGTTGACCAGTTCCAGCGTCGTTACATGCGCCGCATCCTTGAACGCCTGATCCACAGCGCCTTTGTTTTCCTCAACAAATCCCCAGTCATAACAAAGGTTTGAAGTGAGATCATCATGTACCTTGGTTGCCCCGTCCTTGACCGCTTCTTTCATATCGATGACGGCGGGCAGTTCATCAATGTCAACCACAATGGCTTCTGCGGCATCGCGGGCCTGCTCAAGTGTATCGGCCACCACGGCGGCAATCGGTTCGCCGACATGGCGGACTTTTTCATGGGCCAGCACCGGGTGGCGCGGTTCCTGCATCGCTTCGCCATGTCTGTCGGTCACCTGCCAGCCGCAGGGCATACCGCCCACTTCGGTGAAATCCGCACCTGTAAAGACCTTGACCACACCCGGCATGCCCTCGGCCGCGGATGTATCGACATTTGTCAGTGTGCCATGGGCCACGTCAGAGCGCAGGAAAAATACATGGGCCTGCCCCCGGATGTTGATGTCGTCTGTGTAGTTGCCTGCTCCGGTTAAAAACCGAACGTCTTCGCGCCGCTTGCTGCTGGCACCGATACCACCGTCCTTAGGCATAGTTCTTCCTCCCCGATTGGGGGATCTGCCGCAGTCTACGTTTCCTCCCCGTAGACTGAGCGACCCCGCGCATTTAAGTTATTATTCAGCCGCGATCGCGCCCACGTCCTGACCGGATGCGGCCATGATCGCCTTGACGATGTTGTGATAGCCGGTGCAGCGGCAGATATTGCCGTCCAGATAATGACGCACCTCAGCCTCGGTTGGTTTTGGATTGTCCTTAAGCAGTGCGGCGGCGGACATCACCATACCCGGTGTGCAGAACCCGCATTGCAGCCCGTGATGGTCCTGAAACGCCTGCTGGATCACGTTTAGAGATCCATCTGCGTTGGCCTGACCCTCGATGGTGGCCACGTCGGCACCTTCAGCCTCGACGGCCAGCATGGTGCAGGCTTTGACTGCTTCGCCGTTCACATGGACCACGCAGGCACCGCATTGGCTGGTGTCGCATCCGATGTGGGTTCCGGTCAGCCCCTGATCCTCGCGCAGGAAGTGCGACAGCAATGTGCGCCCCTCCACCTCGCCAGACGCGGCTTTTCCGTTCACGGTCATGTTGACCTGTGGCATAATATCCTCCCGGTTCATTGTCTTGTTTGAGGTGAGTTAAGCACGACACCCGCACGTTGAGAACTGAAAAATGCGCCAACCCTGCGAACAGGCACAATAATGCACTAAATTCTTAGCTGCCGCGCCTTGGTTGGGGCCGGGTCGGAATTTCCTTGAGCAGGCCACCCACCCCCATTGCGGCAATATCGCGCGACGTCACCTCTATCCCGCAGACCACACGGGATAAGACCCAATCCGCACCGTTGAGGGCCGGAGAGCGCGCGCATCCCGGCAAACCGATAACGTGCTGGTCGCCAATATCACCGATAAACAACAGATTACCGGGGTCAACCGGCATGCCAAATCTGTGGACCTGCCCGCCGGCAAGCCGCAGCGCACTGGGGGCCACGTCATGATCATCAGAGGTGGCGGAGCCGGTGAGGACCAGCACCAGATCGCTTTTGGCATCCTTGATCGCATCGGCCAGTTTTTGGGTCTTGTGTGGCACCATCACCACCCCCTCAAGGTCAACGCCAAGTGCCTCCAGTCGGGCGGCGATGGCAATTCGGCCTTTGTCACCGACGCCGCCGGGGATTTCGGTGATGATCAACGTCGCAGTCCTGAGTTTTGGCGCGGAAAGTCTGATCGCGCCTGCCCCCGCCGCTGCGCAGGCCAAGTCCAGATCGGCTTGCGGCACCGCATAAGAGATGATCTTGATCGTTGCGGCCATGCCCCCCTTGGCCAGCTGTTGCCAGGGCGGCACCGTGGCGATGGTGATCATCGGGTGGACCCTGTTCACCTGTTCAATCGCTGAAACGTCCAGAACCGCAACCCCCGGACCATCGGCAATCAGATTGACTCGGCCCGTAAAGGCAGCGGTGGCGCTTAACCCCGCGCCGCCGCCTTTGATCGCACCCGCCAATTGGGCCGCTGCGGTGTTTTCATCCACATCGCCGGGTTCAAGGCGCGCAACAATCACCTCGGCAAGGCCGGCTTGGCGTATCTGGGTCACATCCTCGGCGCTCAGCACCCGCCCCTTGCGCAATCGACCCCCGGCAACAGCCACCGAATGGGCCAAGACCGCACCTTGTGCATCTGCCAGAGGAACCGGGCCAAATTTCATCCCTGCCTCAAGGTCTGGATTATCTGGGCCAAAATGGAAACCGCGATTTCAGCAGGCCCCGACGCCCCGATGTTCAGGCCGACGGGTGCGTGAATGCGCCCGATCTGGTCAGGCAAATACCCGGCGGCGGTCAACCGCTCAATTCGCGCTGAATGGGTACGTGTGCTGCCCAGAGCCCCGACATAAAACGCGTCCGAGGCCAGCGCGATGTGCAGGGCCGGATCATCCAGCTTGGGATCATGGGTCAACAGCACCACGGCGCAGCGGGCATCAATGCCCATGGTTTGCAACGCGGCATCCGGCCAGTCATTGATGATCGCGGCATCTGGGAACCGCGCCTCTGATCCAAACGCCTCGCGCGGGTCAACGACCAGCGGATCAAATCCCGCAGTTTGTGCCATGCCCACAAGTGCCTGCGCGATATGCACCGCCCCCACGATCACAAGACGCAAGGGCGGATTGTGGATGGCAATGAACTGCTGACCATCTTCGCTGAGGCCCGAGCGGTCCATGCGAAAGCGGTCTGCGTGACCTTTGTCAGTCAAGGTGCGCGCACTGCCGTCCAAAGCCACCTCATAGGCCACGGCGCGACGTGCGGCACGGGCGTCCACCAGATCTCGCAGCATTTGAACCGGCATCCCCGGCTCACCCACGGGTTCAACCAGAATACGGATCGTCCCGCCACAGGCCAGACCGACGGCAAAGGCATCGCCATCGCTTACACCATATTCCAACAGACGTGGCCGCCCGTCCTGAAGCGCCTCCAGCGCCTCAACCACCACGGCACCTTCAACACACCCGCCCGATACGGAGCCCTGCATATCGCCCTGCCCCGATACAACCAATTGCGCGCCCACACGGCGCGGGGCCGACCCCCATGTCTCAATGACCGTGGCCAGCGCTGCACCAAGGCCAGCATCGACCCACGACAGGGCCTGTTCTGGTATGCGTTCTGGCGATTGCACGTCTTGGTCCCCCCTGATGTGAATGGGCCTAGGCTGGCTGACCGGGCCGTGATTGCCAAGCGAAATCCGCCGCGCCCAGATGTTACCGCTTCCCCGTTGCACCCCGGGCCAAGCGACACTACATCTAGGATAACAAAACCATGCCTGACCGGAGCGCACTTATGCCAATGCAAGCCAGCGAAATCGAAGACCTGATCCGCGCCGCATTTCCAAATGCGGAGATTACCGTGGAAGGCACTGACGGTGTACACATGGCCGCGATGGTTATCGACGAAAGTTTTCGTGGCCAGAACCGGGTACAACAACAACGCGCTGTTTACGCCGCGCTGAAGGGCAAGATGGACGGGGCCAATGGTGACCTGCATGCCCTGGCACTGACCACCAAAGCACCGGACTGATCCCAGATATCCCACTCGAAATTCCAAGGACAAAGCACATGACAGACGCCAGCAACCAGATCAAAGAAACCATCACCGCCAATGACGTGGTGTTGTTCATGAAGGGTACCAAAGAGATGCCGCAGTGCGGGTTTTCATCTCGCGTGGCGGGGGTGCTGAACTACATGGGCGTCGATTTTTCAGATGTAGATGTGCTTGCAGACGAAGGTATCCGTCAGGGGATCAAGGAGTTCTCTGACTGGCCCACCATCCCGCAGCTTTACGTGAAAGGTGAATTTGTCGGCGGCTGTGACATCATCACGGAAATGACCTTGTCGGGTGAGCTGGACACGCTCTTTGCTGAAAACGGCGTGACGTTCGACAAAGATGCCGCCGATAAGATTCGCGAAGCGAACGGTTAAGACCCCGTGTTGGTTTGATGAAATTGAACCGGAATTCTCAAGGAATTCCGGTTCGCTAAAAATGCAGGCCTAGCCCACCTTTTCTTCGATTTCTGCCGCCAGAGATTCCGCACGTGCGGCAATCTCGGCCAGCGTGTCGGTCACTGCTTGCGGCACCACAGGCACCTCAATGCGTTCGGGTTCGATCGTCACGTTGCGCAGACCGGCCAGTTCCGCCTCGCGTTCTGCCAGTTCGGCACGCACTTCGGTGATGCGATCCTCAACGGATGCGGTCTTGTCGGCCAACAGCAGCCCCGCCATCAACAGCATGCGCGCTTCGGGCATCCGGCCCACCTGATCGCTGAGCACCTGGGCTTCGTCGTCCAGCATCTTGGCGGCGGAATGCAGGTACCTTTCTTCGCCGTCCTGACAGGCAACTTCAAACTGCCGACCACCAATGGTGATTTGTATCTCGGGCATTATGCGGTCTCCTCTGCGCTGGCATCACCCATCAGCGGGGTGAGCGCGGCCAAGATTACAGTTGCTTCAGCCACATCAGCGGCACGGGCGGCGCGCAGGGCTTCCAGTTCGGCCAGCATCGCTTTGTTGATCAGATGCGGATCACCCACCCCTTCTTCATTTGCGTCGCGCAGCGCGGCACAGGCCTCGGTCAGTTGGGTGTTGGCGCGGCGCACCCGCTGCAGTTCCACGTCCAGTTGCGCCATGCGGGCATCCGAGTCTTCGACCTGCGTGCGCACAGTGGCCATTTCAGAGGCAAATTTGATCTTGAGCGCACGCACCCGTTCGGTGAGTTGCGCATTCGCGGTCCGCTCATCCTCCAGCGCCTGCGCCATTCCAGGATCAGCATCGCCGGTTGCAGTACCGAGTTTTTCGACACCAAGTGCCACCCGGTCCATGGCGGCGGTGATGCGACGCTGTAATTCGTCGATGTTACTCATGACTGGAAAAGTCCCCTCATCTACGGCTTGGTCCTTGTTGTCTACTTAACCTGCATGACAGCGAATCGCCAGCATGCCAGCATTTGCACCAATCCTACCCAAAGAAATTACCAAATGCGCCCCCTTCCTTTTGAAACAGCGCCTTGCGCGGCAAAGCTGATCTTAGCTGCGCTGCGACCTCGCCGCAAAGAGCCGCTTTGGCTTGAACTTTGCGGGGCGGCTGATATGCACGGGCGCAACATATTTTCATCCTCTATAAGGAAGCCCTCCACGTGGATCTGACAGCCCTCTCACGCGCACACCCTGACCACTGGTCCAAAGCAACCGCCATACGGGCGCTGACCCTGGATGCTGTTGCTGCAGCCAACTCTGGCCATTCTGGTATGCCGATGGGCATGGCAGATGTGGCCACGGTATTGTTCGAAAAACACCTGAAATTTGATGCCGCCAACCCGCTTTGGCCTGACCGGGACCGGTTCATTCTGTCTGCCGGCCACGGGTCCATGTTGCTTTATTCTTTGCTTTATCTTGTGGGCGATGCGCAGTTTCCCATCGAAGAAATCAAGAACTTTCGCCAGATGGGCGCGCGCACGGCGGGCCACCCTGAGAATTTTCTTGCCGATGCGATCGAAGTGACCACGGGTCCCTTGGGTCAGGGCATTGCCAATTCCGTGGGATTTGCCATGGCCGAGGAAATCCTGCGCGCGACCTATGGCAGCAAGGTTGTCGATCACCATACTTACGTCATTGCGGGCGACGGGTGCCTGATGGAAGGGGTGAGCCAAGAGGCGATCACCCTGGCCGGACGTCACAAGTTGAGCAAACTGATCGTGATGTGGGACAACAACAACATCACCATCGACGGGCCAGTCAGCCTGTCCGACCACACCGATCAGGTGGGACGCTTTGCAGCGGCCCAGTGGCATACAATCGAAATCGACGGCCACAACCCTGATGAGATTGACGCGGCCCTCACAGAGGCCCGGAAATCTGACAAGCCGACGATGATTGCGTGCAAAACCCACATCGCATTGGGCCACGCGGCACAGGACACCTCCAAAGGCCACGGTGCCCTGACCAACGCCGATCAGAACGCAGAGGCCAAGGCCGCCTATGGCTGGACAACCGGCCCGTTCGAAGTGCCCGCAGACGTTAAAAGCGCTTGGGAAGCCATCGGCAAGCGCGGCGTGGATGCGCGCAAAGAATGGGAAGAGCGTTTTGACAAAATGCCGCGCTCCAAACGGGAGACCTTTAACCGTGCGCTGGCGCTGGACACCCCGAAGAAACTGAGTGCGACAATCAAAGCTTTCAAAAAGCAGATGTCGGACACGGCACCAAAATTGGCGACCCGGTCCAGTTCCGAAAAAGTGCTGGAAGTGCTGAACCCGATCCTGCCCGAAACAGTTGGCGGTTCGGCAGATCTGACCGGTTCGAACAACACGAAAACCGGTGATCTGGGCGTGTTTGACGTCGACAACCGCGCTGGTCGGTATGTGTATTGGGGGGTGCGCGAGCATGGCATGTCATCTGCGATGAACGGCATGGCCCTGCATGGCGGCATCCGGCCTTATGGCGGGACATTCATGTGTTTCACCGACTATGCGCGCCCGGCGATGCGCCTGGCAGCCCTGTCGCAGATCCCAACCGTCTTCGTGATGACCCACGATTCCATCGGTCTGGGCGAAGATGGGCCAACCCACCAACCGGTTGAACATCTGGCCATCAGCCGCAGCACGCCAAATACCTATGTGTTCCGCCCCGCTGACACGATTGAAACAGCCGAGGCGTGGGAGATCGCGTTTTCATCCCAGAAAACCCCATCGGTGCTGTCATTGACCCGTCAGGGCCTGCCCACCGTGCGCACCGAGCATAAGAACACCAACATGACCGAAAAAGGCGCTTATGTTTTGGCCGATGCGGACAGCAAGCGGCAGGTGATCCTGATTGCCACCGGTTCAGAAGTGCATGTCGCCATGCAGGCCCGTGATCTTTTGCAGGCCGATGGCATAGGGGTGCGTGTGGTGTCGATGCCCTGCATGGAGCTTTTCGCCGCACAAGACGATGCCTACCGCAAGCGCGTGCTGCCCGGTGGGGCCGTGCGTGTCGGTATTGAGGCTGGTGTGCGCATGGGCTGGGATCGCTGGCTGTTGGGCGAACGTGGCAAATTCGGCAAGGCTGATTTTGTCGGCATGGACCGTTTTGGGGCCTCTGCCCCGGCCGAAGAGCTGTTTGAAAAGTTCGGGATCACCGCCGAAAATGTTGCGGCAAAAGCCAAGGCACTGCTGGCTTAACAAGCGCAACCTAAAGGTGTGCACCAATTGGTGCCAGCGCCTTTAAAAGAGAGTTACATGAATCGCCGCTGCTTTCGGGTAGCGGCGATTTTCGTGATTATCACTTATAATTGGAGGTTCTCCGGAAAAATTTCGCCGCGAAATTTCTTTTTTGCTACTTATACTAGAATCAATCTATAGTAGTACTTACTACATTAACGATACGTTAGTCCTTTGCGTACAGAGTTGCAGTGTTGATGTTTTGATAACTCAGAAAGACCTGAACCATGTTGCTGGCCTATCTTCTCTGCGCGATCCTATTCGCAATCTTCTGCACAGTTGTCTGGCTGATTGGCGGGGGATCATTGGTGTTGGCGATTGTCGTCTATACGATGTCCGGAATGCTGATGCTTGCGGCCCTGGCTTCGGCGAAACTCTTTCGATCGCGCGACCGGGAAAAATAGGCCAACCGACCCCTTCGCTTCGCTTATTTCAATGCAGCTTGAGCTGCCGCATCGCGGTTCATGACCTTGCGCCAGATCGGGGTGACAATCTTTTCCCCGATGGGGATCAGGACCAGTCCCAACATCAGACCAAAAACGCCGTCAAGCCCGGCTTTGGTAAACCATTCAACGGCCCCCTCAATTCCAGCCGGTACAGCGTGTCCTGCAGCATAGGCCGCATCATGTATCCAGTGTCCCAAGGCAGCGAACCCCAGTTCCTCTAGCCCATGAACGATAATTGATCCGCCAACCCACAGCATCGCCGCGGTACCGATAACGGTGAGCAGATGCAGAAAGCCGGGCATGGCCTTCACCAAGCCGCGACCGAGGCCACGTGTCAGGGCCAGCCGGCCGTGATTGGCCATTGCGAGCCCCAGATCGTCCATCTTAACAATCAGCGCAACAGAGCCGTAAACAGCGACCGTGATCATGATTGCAACAGCGGCGAGCGTTGCCGCCTCCATCCAGAAATTGCTGGACGGGATCGCAGCCAGTGCGATTGTCATAATTTCAGCGGATAGAATGAAATCTGTCTTGATCGCCCCGGCGGCCTTTTGTTCTTCGAGATGGGCAGGATCATCCGGCACCTCGTCGTGACCGGGATAATCCTCATGTCCGTGGCTTAAGCCCAATGCATGGGCGACCTTTTCGGCCCCTTCAAAACATAAATACGCCCCACCCAGCATCAAAAACAACGGAATGAGGAAAGGCGCAAAATTCGACAGCAGCAACCCAATGGGCAGCAAAAAAACCAGCTTGTTTTTCAACGATCCTTTGGTGATCCGCCAGATGATCGGCAACTCGCGGCTGGCTTCAAATCCATGCACGTATTTGGGCGTCACCGCCGCATCGTCAATCACAGCGCCCGCAGCCTTGGTTCCCGCCTTGGCCGCCTGCCCGATCACGTCATCAATGCTGGACGCCGCCACTTTGGCAATCGCCGCCACATCATCGAGTAACGCAATCAATCCGCTCATACCTGTTCCCCTGCTTTCAGAACCTTTAGCTAGCACTCTGCGGGCTGAGGGCAAACCCTTTTGGTGCCGCTCCAATTTTACCGCTAACAGCCAAGTTTAACGCTAACATATGGAAATCCTGCATCTTTCCCCCTTTTAACCCCTGCCACCCGCCCGATATAGAGCGGCCAACGGACGCCACCTAAAGGATTGTTTTCATGACCATCAAAGTCGGCATTAACGGATTTGGCCGCATTGGCCGCTGCACGCTCAGCCATATTGCGTCCTCAGGTCGTGACGATATCGAGGTGGTCAAGATCAATGCCACCGGCCCTTTGTCAACGGCAGCACATCTGATCAAATACGATTCGGTGCACGGACGGTTCCCCGGTGTGGTGACCATTGACGACGGATATATGAACCTTGGCCAAAACGACATCGAAGTGATGTCGACCTACAATCTCGATGAACTGGACTGGTCGGGCTGCGATGTGGTGTTGGAATGCACAGGCCAGTTCAATGACGGCAACAAGGCGAATGTCCACCTCAAGAATGGGGCCAAGCGGGTCTTGCTGTCTGCCCCCGGCAAAAACGTCGACCGTACCGTGGTTTACGGCGTGAACCATGAAACCATGGTCAAATCCGATCGGATCATATCAAACGGCTCCTGCACGACCAATTGTCTTGCCCCGATGGCCAAGGTCATGCACGACGCGGTGGGTATTGAATCGGGTCTGATGACCACGATTCACAGCTATACCGGTGATCAGCCGACGCTGGACCGCAGGCATTCAGACCTCTACCGCGCCCGCGCTGCCGCGATGGCGCTGATCCCCACCTCGACCGGGGCCGCCAAGGCGTTGGGCGAGGTGCTGCCCTCGCTCAAAGGCAAACTTGATGGCACAGCGATGCGGGTGCCCACACCCAATGTCAGCGCTGTCGATCTTACGTTCACCGCGTCGCGCGTCGTTACCGTAGAAGAGATCAACGCCGCCGCCCGCGCCGCTGCGGATGGGCCGATGAAACGGGTGTTGGGGTATGATCCCGAACAAAAGGTCAGCATCGACTTTAACCACACCGAGGAAAGCTGCATTTTTGCACCTGATCAGACCATCGTCGTTGCGGGCCGGACCGTGCGTGTTTTGGGCTGGTACGACAATGAATGGTCCTTCTCTGTGCGGATGGCGGATGTTGCTGTTGCGATGGGCAACCTGGGCTAGAAATAGCGCGCTCTGATGCTTGCACGTATGCTGCGCCCCTGTCATATCGGGACACGCCACCCGGAGAGCGTTTGTGACGAACCGAATTGCCATATATCTAGGAGCATTCCTGATCGCCGCGCTTGTGCTGGACAGCATGGTGTATGGCAGTGATCACCTTGTTTTTCTGGGCAAAAAACTATTCGAACTGATCGAATGGATCGCTTTCTGGCGCTGATTCAGTGCCGCCAGCCTGCCGCGCAAAACATTGTATCAGTACGTTATAATCCCGGCAGAACCGTTGACACCACAGGCGAAGCGCGCATCTTGATCGCATAATTTGATCAAAAGGTGCCATCATGACCGTCAAGCTTGGGATCAACGGATTTGGCCGCATCGGCCGCAACATTTTGCGCGCCATACTGGAGCGCAGCGCGGGCGATCTGGAGGTTGTTGCAATCAACGATCTGGCCCCGCTGGAAACCAACGCGCATCTGTTTGAATTTGATTCCGTTCAAGGGCGGTTTGGCAAACCTGTCACCTTTGGCCAAGGCACCATTGATGTGGGTCGCGGGCCCATCCGCGTCACTGCTGAACGTGAGCCGGACAAATTATCCTGGGGTGATGTGGATATCGCGCTCGAATGCACCGGTTTTTTCCGCAGTTCAGAATTGGCAGCGCTTCACCTCAAAAACGGATCAAGGAAGGTATTGATATCTGCGCCCGGAAAAGGAGACATCAAAACAATCGTTTACGGGGTGAACGACAATCTTGTCACCGCGGCTGATACAATCATCAGCAATGCGTCCTGCACGACCAACTGTCTGGTACCTGTGGCGCATGCCCTGCATCAGGCGTTTGGCATCAGGCGCGGGCATATGACCACCGTGCACAGCTATACCGGAACCCAGCCCGTACATGACCGGGCGCACAAGGACCTCTACCGCGCACGGGCGGCCGCGCTTTCGATGATCCCGACAACCACAGGTGCGGCGCAGACTTTGGGTATTGTCCTGCCCGACTTGGACGGGCTGATCACCGGCACCGCAATCCGGGTGCCGACGCCTAATGTGTCTTGCGTTGATCTGGTGATTGAGACCGACAAGAGCGCCAGCGCGGACGAGGTAAACGCCGAGATGGCAGCAGCGGCCAAGGGCATGCACGGGGTGATGGGTGTCACGAACCGCAAATTGGTGTCGATAGATTTCAACCATGATCCGCGAAGCGCCATTTTTGCCAGCGATCAGACCGCCGTTCAGCAGGGCAATCTGCTGCGGGTTCTGGCGTGGTATGACAATGAATGGGGATTTTCGAACCGGATGGTCGATATGGCCGGGATCATCGGGCGGATGTGAATGCGCCCTGCCCGCTTTATCCTTTGGAAAACTGCTTTAGCAATTCGCTATTGACCCTTGGTGTCACAAACTTGCTGACATCACCGCCAAGGCGGGCGATCTCTTTGACCAGTTTGCTGGCAATCGGCTGATGCGCGGCCTCGGCCATCAAAAACACGGTTTCGATTGTATCGTCCAGCTGCCTGTTCATGCCAACCATCTGATATTCGTATTCAAAATCAGCAACCGCCCGCAGGCCCCGCACGATGATCTGCGCACCGACATCGCGGGCACAATCGATCAACAGGTTCTCAAAAGGATGTACGATAATCTCGATCCCAGTTTGCTCGGCAAGGGTCGCACATTCCGCCTCAATCAGCGCCACGCGTTCTTCCAGATGAAACAGCGGACCCTTGTCGCGGTTGATCGCGACACCGATCACCAGTTTATCAACCAGCGTCGCCGCCCGGCGGATAATATCAAGGTGACCCAAAGTGATTGGATCAAAGGTGCCGGGGTAAAGGCCAACGCGCATAAATTCGTCTCGATTGGATCATGTCAGTCTGGTCACGCAACCACGCTGCGCTTTGGGGTGCAACCCGAATTTCCGGGTTAATGGCCCATGATCATACCCTGAAGGGCATCTTTCTCCATCGAGAGTTCTGTCAACCGCGCTTTTACCACGTCGCCCAACGATATCAGCCCGACCATTTCACCGTCTTTCAGTACCGGCATGTGGCGAAACCGGCCATCGGTCATCTTTTGCAAAATGGCGTCAGCCCGGTCATCAAGGCTACAGGTGACCAGTTCTGACGTCATCAGATCTGCGACTGTCTGTTTCAGACACGCACCACCTTTGACGCCCAGTTCCCGCACGATGTCACGCTCAGATAGAATGCCATCCGGCGTCTTCCCGTTTTTGGAAATCACCAGGGTCCCGATCCGTTTTTCCGACAGCATCTTGGCAGCCTCAGAAATCAACATTGTTGGCGGCGACGTGAACACCGCGTCATCCGATTTTGTCTTGAGAATTTGCGACACCAGCATTGAATGCTCCTTTGATTGGATGACAATTGTCTTAGCGTCGCCAGCATTGGGTGTTCTGTCAAGTGTTTGGCTTAGTTCAGGGCTTCAAGCCGGGCCACTTCTGCGCGCAATCCGGTGCTGAGCGCATGCGCAAAGCGGCTTAACCGCAGGTTGCGTTGGTCATCTTCGTGCCGGATCAGGTAAAAGGCGCGTTTCAGTCCGAATTTGTCCGTCAATATGCGGCGGACGCCCGGCGCGAATCCCAGCGAAAAATCGTGCACGACACCAATACCGCCCCCCTGACGTATCATGTTGACCTGCACCGAGACTGAGTTGGATGCCATCGGCACCCGCGCACCGCCCAGTTCAGCGAGATAATCCAGTTCCCGGTCAAAAATCATATCGGGAATATAGCCAACCAGCCGGTGATCTTTCAGATCAGCGAGGTGTTGCACAGGCGCGCGGGCTTCCAGATACGTCTCGGATGCTGCCAGATGCAGCTGATAATCCGTGATCTTCTGCACCACCAAGCGGCCCGCCGTCGGCGCACTGACCCCGATGGCCATATCCGCCTCGCGCCGCGACAGGTTAAAGACACGTGGCAAAGCGACAATTTGAATATCCAGATCGGGGTTGTTCGCCACTATCTGTGCACAGACTTGCGGCAACAGAAAATTCGCACAGCCATCCGGGGCACCAATGCGGATCTGGCCGGTCAAATGATCGCTTTCAACCGCGACCTCTGAGGTGGCCAACCGCATGGCACGCTCGGCCACCTCGGCGCGCTCCATCAATTGCACGCCCGCCTCGGTCAGCGCATAGCCCTGTGGTGATTTCACGAACAAACCGACCTGCAGGGTCTTTTCCAACCGCGCCACGCGACGCCCCAAAGTTGCGGGATCAAGGCGCAGGACCTTCCCCGCCCCTGACAGGCTTTGTTCTCGTGCGACGGCCAGAAACAGCCGCAGATCGTCCCAGTTATGCGCCATGTCTGTCTTTCATTATGGATGGTATCACCCGGATGAGATTGAGCCTCGTCTTGCAAAAATGCAAAACCATTTTGGAACCTTGCCTCTTTCCCTTGTCTTTTTGCAAGCCTATCGTGCTGCCAACATCAAGGGAGAGATGACCATGAAAGAACTCACACATTATCTGAACGGCGCTCATGTCAAAGGTACGTCTGGCAGGTTTGCTGACGTCATGAACCCCGCCACCGGCGAAGTGCAGGCAAAATGCCCGCTGGCAAGCGCCGATGAACTGGATCAGGCAGTGAAATATGCGCAGGCGGCACAGCCAAAATGGGCCGCAACCAACCCACAGCGCCGTGCGCGGGTGATGATGAAATTCGTGTCCCTGCTCAACGATAACATGGACAAACTGGCCGAAGCGCTGAGCCGTGAACACGGCAAGACCCTGCCCGATGCGGCGGGCGACGTGCAGCGCGGCCTTGAGGTGGTGGAATACTGCATCGGCGCGCCGGAACTGCTCAAGGGCGACTACACCGATTCTGCAGGCCCCGGCATCGACATGTATTCGATGCGTCAGGCGCTTGGTGTCACGGCTGGCATCACGCCCTTCAACTTTCCCGCAATGATCCCGATGTGGATGTTTGCCCCAGCCATCGCTTGCGGCAACGCGTTCATCCTCAAGCCGTCCGAGCGAGACCCATCCGTGCCGCTGATGCTGGCAGAACTGATGGAAGAAGCCGGCCTGCCAAAAGGCATTCTCCAGGTCGTGAATGGCGACAAAGAAGCAGTGGATGCGATCTTGCACCATGATGTCATTCAATCCGTCGGCTTTGTCGGATCGACGCCGATTGCGGAATACATCTATGCCACGGGCTGTGCCAACGGCAAGCGCGTGCAATGTTTTGGCGGTGCCAAGAACCACATGATCATCATGCCGGACGCTGACATGGATCAGGCCGCGGATGCGTTGATTGGTGCGGGTTATGGTGCGGCTGGCGAACGTTGCATGGCAATTTCCGTGGCGGTGCCTGTCGGGGATGAGACCGCAGACCGGTTGATCGAAAAGCTGGTGCCGCGTATCGAAAGCCTCAAGGTTGGTCCCTACACCTCTGGTAAAGACGTCGATTACGGCCCGGTTGTCACCGCCGCTGCAAAGGCAAATATTGAACGGTTGGTGCAAACCGGGATTGATCAGGGTGCGGAACTGGTTGTCGATGGCCGAAATTTCAAATTGCAGGGCTATGAAGATGGTTTCTTTGTCGGGCCGCATCTTTTTGACCGCGCAACCAAAGACATGGACATCTACAAATACGAGATTTTCGGCCCGGTCCTGACCTGTGTGCGCGCGCAAAACTATGAAGAGGCGATCGGCCTTGCCATGGACCACGAGTACGGCAACGGCACCGCGATCTTTACCCGTGATGGCGATGCGGCGCGTGATTTTGCCAATCGCATCAATGTCGGCATGGTTGGCATCAACGTGCCAATCCCCGTTCCGCTGGCTTATCACACCTTTGGTGGCTGGAAAAAATCCGTCTTTGGCGATTTGAACCAGCATGGCCCGGATGCGTTCAAATTCTATACCCGCACCAAAACCGTGACGGCCCGCTGGCCCTCAGGCATCAAAGAGGGCGGCGAATTTTCCATTCCTGTGATGGAGTAATTGGTCATCTGACCCCACTTCGGGCACGCCGGCAACAGCCTGCGTGCCCGTTTTTGCGTTCAATTTGCGCCGTATTTTTGTCAAATTCTTGCCAAATTCCGTCTCTACTGTCAGTTGCAATAGCTTGATTTTGGGGAAAATTACTGATGTTTGCCATGCTGTTTGGAAAACCAGAGCCTGAGGAAAAGGTGTTCTGCCGGACCCATGAACCGAGGCCCCTGACCCGATTTCCGCGCCATCACACACGCCCAGAACCACTTGATGACGCCCCCGAAACTGCGCTGCAGCAGCAAGTGTTTCATACACCGGAACGCATGGAGCACGCCGCGCCAGTGATTAACCCTGTTGACCATTTGCATTCTGATGCGCCGATTCCGATTGATATTTTGCGCCGGGCTTTGCCGCAACGGTTTCGTGAAATTGATGCAAAGGCCCGCGACCGCGCGGCAGGTGCCGCAGCCTGAAACGGTCCGTCAATTCATGGTCAATTGCGTTTGCCCATCCCGTTCATTCGCGCAATCCACAACGCCGGGCATGACAGATCCCCCACGAGGCTGATCACAGTAGCGTAACCGCGTCCGGCATTGTATGGTTTGGCTATGCAAGACAAATTTACCATCGGCATCGAAGAAGAATACCTCATGGTTGACCGCGACAGCTTTGCGCTGACCCCGGCACCTGAGGCGTTGATGAAGGCCTGTCAGGCCGAACTGAGCGATCAGGTCAGCCCCGAGTTCCTGCAATGTCAGATGGAGATCGGCACCAAGGTTTGCGAAACCGTCGCCGAAGCGCGCGAAGACCTGTGCCGCTTGCGCAGCTGCATCGCCAAACATGGGAAAGATTACAATCTGGCCCCGATTGCTGCGGGCTGCCACCCGTTTTCGGATTGGAAGGAACAACATTTTACCAGCAAGGAACGCTACAGCACCTTGGAGCGCGAGCTGGAAGGTGTCGCGCGACGGATGCTGATTTGCGGGATGCACGTGCATGTCGGCATCGATGCAAAGTCCCTGCGCGTTGATCTGATGCCACAGCTTTGCTATTTCCTGCCCCATCTTCTGGCACTGTCGTGCTCTTCGCCTTTCTGGCAGGGTGACGACACCGGACTTGCCTCTTACCGTCTGACGGTCTTTGACAATTTGCCGCGCACGGGATTGCCCCCCAAATTCGGCAGTTGGGGTGAATATGAGCGCACGACCGGAACCCTGATTGATCTGGGCGTGATCGAAGATACCACCAAGATTTGGTGGGATTTACGCCCCTCTGACCGCTACCCCACACTTGAGGCGCGCATTTGTGACGTGCAGCCGCGCCTGGAAGATGCGCTGGCGCTCGCCGCGCTGACCCAAGCTTTGGTACGGATGTTAATGCGTCTGCGCGACCGCAACCTGCGTTGGCGTGAATATGATCGTTTCCTGATTTCTGAGAACCGCTGGCGGGCGCAGCGATACGGCGTGTCAAAGGGCCTGATTGATTTTGGCGAGCGCAGCATCCGTCCCTTCGATGATTTGCTGGACGAATTGATCGAAATGTTGGCTGAGGATGCCGAGGCGCTTGGGAGCCTCAAAGAGATCGAGCGCCTGCGTGACATCGTGGCCAGCGGGGCCAGCGCGACGCGGCAGCGCGACGTCTATGCGGCCGCGGAAAAGGGCAAGGGTGGTGAAGCGGTCGTAAAACATCTGATCGAAGAGTTCCACGAAGGCCTCTAACTGTTGCCGGGCGAAGATGAGACTGCTATAATTAAACAAGCGTTCATTTCAATCTTCACCCGAGGACTCTGAAGCCATGGATTTTGCCCTTAGCGAAGAACAAACCGCCATTTTCGATATGGCTTACGCCTTTGGGCAAGAAAACATCGCGCCTTTTGCACGCGACTGGGAAAAAGCCGAAACCATTCCCAAGGAATTGTGGCCGAAGATCGCCGAACTGGGGTTCGGCGGGCTTTATGTTTCTGAGGATGCGGGCGGTTCTGGCCTGACCCGGTTGGATGCGACCCTGGTCTTTGAAGCGCTCAGCATGGCCTGCCCCTCGGTTGCCGCGTTTCTCTCGATCCACAACATGTGCGCCAAGATGCTTGACAGTTTTGCCAGCGATGAACTGAAAGCCCGGATCATGGATGATGTTTTGTCGATGAACACAGTGCTCAGCTATTGTCTGACGGAACCCGGTTCCGGATCAGATGCGGCGGCGCTCAAGACCAAAGCGATGCGCACGAATGAAGGATACACCCTGAACGGGACCAAGGCGTTCATTTCCGGCGGCGGCTATTCTGACGCCTATGTGGCCATGGTGCGCACCTCTGACGATGGGGCGGCGGGCGTGTCCACGGTCTATGTCGAAGATGGCTCAGAGGGCCTCAGCTTTGGCGGGCTGGAAGATAAAATGGGCTGGCGCAGCCAACCCACGTCTCAGGTTCAGTTTGACAATTGCAACATTCCTGCCGGAAATCTGGTGGGTGAAGAAGGTAAGGGTTTCAAATATGCGATGATGGGGCTGGATGGCGGGCGGTTGAACATTTCGGCCTGTTCGCTCGGCGCGGCCCAGACGGCACTGAATGCCACGCTGCAATATATGGGCGAACGTACAGCTTTCGGCAAACCCATTGATCAGTTTCAGGGCCTTCAATTCCGCCTTGCTGATATGGAAATTGAATTGCAGGCGGCGCGCGTTTTCCTGCGTCAGGCCGCATGGAAGCTGGACACAGGCGCGCCGGATGCAACGAAATTCTGCGCAATGGCCAAGAAATTTGTGACCGAAGCGGGCAGCAAGGTTGTCGATCAATGCCTGCAGCTGCACGGCGGCTATGGCTATCTCGCTGATTATGGGATCGAAAAGCTGGTGCGCGACCTGCGGGTGCATCAGATCCTGGAAGGCACCAACGAGATCATGCGCGTGATCGTCGCGCGCGACATGCTGAAAAACCGCTGAGGTCCGGGACATGAGTGATATTGATATCCGCGTCACGGGGTGTGCGGGCCGGATCACCCTGACCCGGCCTCATGCGTTGAACGCGATGACCTATGACATGTGCATGGCCATTGATGCGGCTTTGCAAAGATGGGTCAACGACGATGCGGTCGCATTGATTGTCATTGATGCCATCGGCGAACGCGCGTTTTGTTCCGGTGGCGACATTGCCGAGCTTTATGAAAGCGGCACCAAAGGTGATTATGCCTATGGGCAGAAATTCTGGGCCGATGAGTACCGCCTGAACAACCGTATTTTCAATTATCCCAAACCTGTGGTGTCGTTCCTGCAAGGGTTCACCATGGGCGGTGGCGTTGGCATCGGCTGTCATGGGTCGCACCGCATCGTTGGCGAGACCAGCCAGATCGCGATGCCAGAATGCGGCATTGGGTTGGTGCCGGATGTGGGCGGGTCGCTCATGCTGGCGCTGGCACCGGGGCGGTTGGGTGAATATCTGGGCACCACAGGTACAAGGATGGGGGCCGCAGACGCGATATATGCAGGTTTTGCAGACAGTTACGTGCCAGAGAACCATTGGCCCACCCTGATCGAAAAGCTGGAGCAGGACGGCGATGTGACAGTGCTTGACGCCGCGGCACAGGTGCCACCGCCCGGCACGCTGCAGAGCCGGATCGATCAGATCAATGCGCTCTTTGGCGGCGAGGCCCTTGGCGATGTGTTGACCGACCTGAGCAACGACAGCAGCGATTTTGCGGCTGAAACGCTCAAGGGAATGCGCCGCGCCTCACCGCTGTCGATGGCTTGCGCCATTGAGATCATCCACCGGCTGCGTGGGCCGTCGCTGAGCATGGCAAAGGCTCTGGATCTGGAGTACCGTTTTACCTTTCGCGCGACGGAACATGGCGATTTCATCGAAGGCATCCGCGCGGCGATCATCGACAAGGACCGCAACCCGAAATGGCAGTTTGCGGACATGAAGGTGCCGCCCGCCGCCGTTTCCAAGATGCTGCAACCCTTGGGCAAACATGCGCTGACATTGGAGGATAGAGGTATGCAATCCCTGACAATTGGCTTTATCGGACTGGGCAACATGGGCGCGCCGATGGCCGCCAATCTGGCAAAGGCCGGACACAAGGTGCGCGGCTTTGATGTGGCTGGAACCACTGCCGCCGGAGTAGAGGTTGCGCCGGACATTGCCGGTGCGGCCAAGGGGGCCGATGTGGTCATCACCATGCTGCCCAACGGATCTATCTTGCGACAGGTGGCGGCGCAGGCGATTGAACATATGGCCAAGGGATCGCTGTTTATTGATTGCTCGACCGTCGATGTGGAAAGTGCACGCAACACATCCGAGGCCGCAGAGAAGGCCGGGGTATTGGCCGTGGATGCGCCCGTCTCTGGTGGCATTGGCGGGGCATCTGCAGGCACGTTGACGTTCATGGCCGGCGGGTCCGAGGCGGCGTTTGCCAAGGCGGCACCGCTCTTTGATATCATGGGCCAAAAGGCCGTGCATTGTGGTGATGCAGGTGCGGGTCAGGCCGCAAAAATCTGCAACAACATGATTTTGGGGGTGACGATGATCGCCACCTGCGAGGCGTTCGCGCTGGCTGATAAGCTGGGGCTTGATCGCCAAAAGATGTTTGATGTGGTCAGCACCTCGTCAGGCTATTCTTGGTCAATGAATGCCTATTGTCCGGCCCCCGGTGTCGGGCCCAACGCGCCCAGCGACAACGACTATAAACCGGGATTTGCCGCGGAATTGATGCTCAAGGATCTGGGACTGTCGCAACAGGCCGCTGAGATGGCCGACGCGGATACGCCGATGGGTGAACTGGCCCGCGCGCTTTATGCCCAGTTTGTCGAGAATGAGGATGGCAAAGGCATGGACTTTTCCGCCATGTTGCCGCGTTTTGAAAAGCGCGGGCGCGAAGGCTGAGCGTCGCAAACAGGCAATTCAGGCGCATGAGGTGACGTAAGGTGGGGATGAATGCGCCCCACTGGAAATCTGTCATGTCCCTGCCCTTTCATGAATTTGCCGCCAATCTGACCCTTGCCGATATGCCCGATGATGTGCTGCGCGTCTTGCGGCGATCGTTTACGGACACAATGGGCGTGGCCGCGGTGGGGTCGACTTCCGTAATGGCCGACATTGCCCGGCGCGGTGCCGTGGCGCTATTTGGTGCCGGGGGTGCTGGTGGTGCGCGGATCGTGATGAATGGTCAGACCGTCAGCCCCGCCGGTGCCGCGATGGCGGGGGCGTTCACCGTTGACGCCGTCGATGCGCATGATGGAACATCCCCCTGCAAGGGCCACGCCGGATCAGCGGTATTCCCCGCCCTTCTGGCCATGGCTGATGCGGCAGAGGTGCCAATGACGGGCGCAGATTTCGCCGCATTGTTGGCAGTGGCCTATGAGGTCAGCTATCGCGCGGGTCTGGCTCAGCATGCGACTTGTGCAGACTACCACACGTCTGGTGCATGGACTGCCGTCGGGGTTGCTGTCGCCTGTGCCCGCGCCTTGGGGTGCAGCGCTGATGAAATCAGACATGCGGCAGGCATCGGCGAATATCACGGCCCGCGCAGCCAGATGATGCGCTGCATTGATCACCCGACGATGCTGCGCGACGGGGTTGGCTGGGGTGCGCCATCGGGGCTCACCGCAGCCTATCTGGCCCGCGAAGGATTTACCGGCGCACCGGCGCTGACCTGCGAGGACGCGCCGGGATTTTGGGCGGACCTCGGCAACCGCTGGCGGCTGGTCGAGGACACCCATTACAAGCCCTACCCCTGTTGCAGGTGGGCACATCCGAGCCTCGATGCCGCCGCTGCATTGATGCGAGATCACGCGCTGACCCATGACCAGATTACTGCGGTCGAGATTAAAACGTTCCACAACGCCACAAGGTTGGCGGGCCATACCCCCGCCACATCTGATGAATTTGCCTATTCTATAGCGTTTCCCGTGGCGGCGATGATCGTGCGCGGACAGGTTGGCGTGCCGGAACTGGCCGAAGCCACATTACAAGACCCCGACATCCTGCGCATTTCAAAGGCGACCCAATTGGTGGATGATCCCCATTTCACTGCAATCTCTGTCGGTAAACGATGGGCGCAGGTGACGATGACGCTCAAGGACGGGCGTTCCTTCACGTCTGAGCCGCGCACGCCACGCGGCGATACCGACCTGCCCTTATCTGATGCCGAGATATCCGAAAAATTCCATCTGTTTGCCGACCCGGTGTTGGGCAGCAGTCGCGCAGATGAATTGGAAAAACTCAGCGGTTGCTTTGACACCCTGGACGCGAAAGGTTTTGCCCGCCTGTGTGATCTCGTCCTCAACGCACCCGGAAATTAGATTCATGTTGATTCAGATCAACGCAATCTGACCAAAAACATGCAACACTTTGAACATCAAACCAAGGAGTTGGAGACATGTTTTCAAAAAATGTAGGGGTTTTCGACAAGACCGTGCGGGTCCTCGTCGGGATCGCCTTGTTGGTCGCGTTCTTTATGATGCCCGACGCCCCCTATCGCTGGCTGCTTTTAATTGGGATCGTGCCACTGGCCACCGGTGTTTTAGGGACGTGTCCCTTGTACAGTTTGCTGGGCATGAACACCTGCGGCATGAAACGTTGATAAGGTCGGCGGCGGTCTATTCCGCCGCCACTTTGGTCCGTTTCTCCAGCATGGGTTTGAGGTATTTGCCAGTATAGCTTTCCGCAACCCCGGCCACCTCTTCGGGGGTTCCCGTGGCCACGATGAGACCACCGCCATCGCCGCCCTCCGGGCCAATGTCGATGATATGATCGGCTGTTTTGATCACATCCAGGTTGTGTTCAATGACGATCACCGAATTGCCCTGATCCACCAGTTCATGCAGCACTTCCAGCAGCTTACGCACATCTTCAAAATGCAGACCCGTCGTCGGTTCATCCAGAATATAGAGGGTACGACCGGTGGACCGCTTGCTCAGTTCTTTGCTCAGCTTCACGCGCTGCGCCTCCCCGCCCGAAAGCGTGGTCGCCTGTTGACCGACCTTGATATAGCCAAGGCCAACCCGCATCAGTGCGTCCATCTTTTCGCGGATTGACGGAACCGCCTGAAAGAAGGTTTGCGCATCTTCAACAGTCATGTTCAGCACGTCTGCGATGCTTTTGCCCTTGAATTTGATCTCAAGCGTTTCGCGGTTGTAGCGCGCGCCCTTGCAGGTTTCACATTCCACATAAACGTCCGGCAAGAAGTGCATTTCGATCTTGATCACGCCGTCGCCCTGACAGGCCTCGCACCGCCCGCCCTTGACGTTGAAACTGAACCGCCCCGGCTTGTAGCCGCGCGCCTTGGCCTCGGGCAGTCCGGCAAACCAGTCACGGATCGGCGTAAATGCACCGGTGTAGGTCGCTGGATTTGAGCGCGGTGTGCGGCCAATGGGGCGTTGGTCGATGTCGATGACCTTGTCGAGGTGTTCAAGGCCTTTGATGGTCTCACAAGGGGCTGGCGTTTGACGCGCGCCATTGAGGTTCATCGACGCGGTTTTGAACAGCGTTTCAATGGTCAGGGTGGATTTACCGCCGCCTGAAACACCCGTGACACAGACAAACTTGGCCAGCGGGAAATCCGCCGTGACGTTTTGCAGGTTGTTGCCGGTGGCTTTGACCACCTGCAGCTTTTTCTTGTTCCCCTTGCGCCGCGCTGCGGGCACGGGAATTTCGCGCACGCCGGTCAGATATTGACCGGTTATCGAATTGGGGTCGTTCGCCACATGATCGGGGGTACCGTGGCTGACCACACGGCCACCATGCACACCCGCACCGGGGCCGATATCGAACACATAATCGGCCTCGCGAATGGCTTCTTCGTCATGTTCCACCACGATCACCGTATTGCCCTGATCGCGCAGGTTCTTGAGGGTCAGCAACAGCCGATCATTGTCACGCTGGTGCAAGCCGATGGAGGGTTCATCCAGCACATAAAGAACACCGGTCAGACCTGAACCGATCTGGCTGGCCAGACGGATACGCTGGCTCTCGCCGCCACTTAATGTACCGCTTGAACGGGCCAGCGTAAGATATTCCAAACCAACGTTATTCAGGAAGCCGAGACGTTCCCGAATTTCCTTCAGAATCGCCTTGGCAATCTCGTTTTTCTGGACAGTCAGATGTGTAGGAACGGTCTGGCACCACTCAAATGCCTCGCGGATCGACATCTGGACCACCTGCCCCGCATGAAGCAGTTTTTCAGGCCCACCATCGGCAGGGCCAATCTTGACCGCCAAAGCTTCGGCACGCAGGCGGTAGCCGTTGCAGGTGCCACAGGAGCGGTTGTTCTGATACCGCTCAAACTCTTCGCGTATCCAATTGCTGTCGGTCTCGCGGTACCGCCGTTCCATATTGGGGATCACGCCTTCGAACACGCGCGTCACTTCGTAAACACGTCCGCCTTCGTCATAGCGAAACTTGATCTCTTCCTTACCGGATCCATAAAGGAAAACCTGCTGCACGTTTTCCGGCAGATCCTTCCACTTGGCGGATTGCTTGAAACCGTAGTGTTTAGCAATCGCTTCAATGGTCTGCAGAAAATAAGGCGACTTGCCCTTGCGCCATGGGGCCAGTGCACCGTCATATATTTTCAGGTTCTGATCCGGCACCACGAGGCGTTCGTCAAAGAACAGTTCAACCCCCAGCCCGTCGCAATCGGGACAGGCCCCAAACGGCGCGTTGAACGAAAACAGGCGCGGTTCGATTTCCGGGATGGTAAAGCCGCTGACCGGGCAGGCAAACTTTTCGGAAAAGGTATAGCGGTCCGGGTCGCCTTCGGACGGGGCCGTTTCCAGAATTGCGATGCCGTCGGCAAGGTCAAGCGCGGTGCGCAAGCTGTCCGCGAGACGCGTTTCCAGCCCTTCGCGCACCACAATCCGGTCGACCACCACATCAATGTCATGGCGAAACTTCTTGTCGAGCGTTGGCGGTTCGTCCAGTTCATAGAACTCACCGTTCACCTTGACCCGTTGAAAGCCGGTCTTGCGCAACTCCATGAATTCCTTGCGGTATTCACCTTTTCGGTCACGCACGATAGGGGCCAGCAGATAGGCGCGTGTGCCCTCCTCCATCTGCATGATGCGGTCCACCATGTCCTGAACCTGCTGCGCTTCGATGGGTTTGCCGGTGGCCGGGCTGTAAGGCGTGCCGACGCGGGCGAACAGCAAACGCATGTAGTCGTAGATTTCCGTCACCGTCCCGACCGTGGAACGTGGGTTCTTTGACGTGGTTTTCTGTTCAATGGAAATTGCCGGACTGAGGCCGCTGATGTGATCGACATCGGGTTTTTGCATCATATCGAGGAACTGACGCGCATAGGCGGAAAGCGATTCGACATAGCGGCGCTGCCCTTCGGCATAGATCGTGTCAAAGGCCAGCGACGATTTTCCAGACCCGGAAAGACCCGTGATAACAACCAGTTGGTCGCGGGGGATATCCACATCGATATTCTTGAGATTGTGTTCTCGCGCACCGCGCACTTCGATATTCTTCAGCTCAGCCATCACATGCCCCCGTTAACGATCTGTACATAGGTGGTGTGGCGGGATTCTCCAATGAAAAAATGAGAACCAAAGGGGAACAAAGTCACTCTTTGCGCAGAACACCCAAGTATAGGTGGATTGCCAGACCACCGAAAAAGGCAATCCCCGCCAGCAGAGGCAGTGCGGCATAGCCCATGCCAGCCAAGGCGGCGGCCATAATCGGCGTGCCGATGGTATTGCCGATGTTGCCCATCTGGGCCATCGCGCCATTGGCCTGCGCCTGGGTCGCGGGCGTTTCGTTCAGGTATGGTACGGCGGCAAAGCTGGCCCCCTGGATTAATCCCATCGCACCTGCCAGAGCGAGGCAGGCCAAAGGTGCACCGGGGCTGAGCCATAGCCAGACCATACAGAGTGCCGACAGGGCAAACCCGACTTCGACAACACGCACCGCCGAAATGAACCGCAAAAGCGCCACGCCGAAGGTCATGGAGACCGCGATGCTGGTCAGCGGCATTGCCCCCATGATCAGGGTGCGCACCTCTGCGTCCAGATAGGGGGGCAAGACGGTCAGGATCGACACGAAGCTGAAGGTATAAAACAACCATCCTGCCGCTGCCGCAGGGATGCGAGGGGACCGGTAGATGGTGACATGGTCGCGCAAGGTCTGGACCAGTGAGAATGGCGGCTGTGTCCCCTCGTCCGGCAGGGCGCGAAGGCGTGCAGACAAATACAGCGCAAATCCCGCCATATAGATCCCATGTGCCGCAAAAAGCGCCGGCAGGCCCAGTGAAAGCGCCAAGGGACGTCCAAGCCACGCCAACACGGCAAAGGCCACGCCAAAGAATGTGCCCCAGAGCGTCAGGGTCAGTCCCCGGTCCTTGGGCGCGCTGAGTTGGGCGATGAGGGTCGGTGCGGCAACCACGATGGCAAGATGCGATGCGCCCTCAATGATCCGGCTGAGCAACATCCAAGGCAGCGGTGGCAGGAACGCCTGCACCATTGAAACGGCCGCCCCGGCCCATAACGCCGCCAGCAAGGCGCGCCGATAGCGGATGCGCGCCACCACCAATCCAGCGACAACGCCGAACAGGATACCGACAAAACCAACCAGCGACACAATGAACCCAATGGCGGCACCCGCACTGGGATAGGCGTCAGGCAGCATGTCAAAGATCACGCTGACCTTGCCATATTGGGCAGCCGCGCCGAGGCCGGCACCCCAAAGGGCAAAGATCAAAGGAAAGGGGGTTCTATCAGTCACTCAGCTTCGCATTATGTCTTTTGGGCCAAGGCCCAGGAACAGATCGGCATCATCGGATCATTCTTGATGTCATCGGTTTCGGGGTCGTAAACGGGCGGCCATTCTTCTTCCATATTGCGCAGGGCGGCATGTCGGTTGCCCCATTGCTCAGAATGGATTGCATCCGCGTCAAAGCCGCCCTCGATCAGCAGGTTTTTGAGGCCGCGCGCGGACCAGCGTGAATTGTCCTGAGGGGCGGCGTGGAACGGCACGAAAAATGGCACAGCAACCCAGAAAAACCCGCCCTTACGCAGCATTTTATAGACATTTCGGGTGGCGGCATAGGGCCGATCCAGATGTTCCCAGACCTGATTGGCGAGGATCAGATCAAAGCAACGTTCCTTACCCGTTTCGGCATCTTTGAACGGCCCTTCACAGATGTCATATTTGGGATAACGAAATTGTTCATAGCTCTTGAAGTTGAACATTTGGCCCCATTTTCCAGACACCTCTGCGACCTCAAGCTTCTGCGGCCCAAGCGCCTGGATCATTCGACGGCTGGTCGGTTGCATGACGACACGGTTGATGCTGACCATTTGGTGTGACTTCCTAAGGGTTTGGTGCTGCGCCCAAGCCTGTGCGCAACCAGCGATTGTCGCCTGCGTTTATCAAACCCGATGCGCAATCGCGATGGCAAAAGGGACAAAACCGTAAAGCGATCCGTTTTCGATCCGACGGTCATATTCCGCAATCAGCGCATCGGCCAGCTCTTTCCCGATCAGGCCCTGTTCAACCATCATCTTGCCGCCCATGCCGACAAAGGTCATGCCGCCCTGCCCTTCGGTGATGATCCGGATTGCGACCCGAAAGGAGGCGAGTTCGAGGCCGCTCTGCGCGATCAGGTCGCGCAGTTTTCCAACCAGAAATTTGTCGGTTACGAAGTGTTCCGCGAAATACTGCGCGCAGGCACCTAGCGGGTCCGCGAAGGCGTTGCCGATGCTGGCCTTGGCAAAATCGGCGTCACAGACAACCAGTGCTCCGCCCGGTTTCAGGACGCGCGCCGCCTCGGTCAGCAAGACCGATGGGTCAGGCACATGCGACAGCACCGTGTGCATCACAACATTTTCCACGCTGGCGTCAGCGTGCGGCAATGCCCTCCCTTCGCTCACTTCAAAATTCAGGTTTTCGGGATTGTCTTTGTGGGCTTTGGCATAGGCGATCAGTCCCGGTGACATGTCACTGGCCAGAACTTGGCCGTTGTGCGCATAGGTCGCCAATTTGCGGGCGATTGCGCCGCTGCCCGCGCCGATTTCGATGTGCAGACCACCATCAGGATAGGTCAGTTCAGCCAGATAACTGTCAACGATTTCCTGCATCGCGGGTTCAGCCGCACGGGTTTCAAGCGCATCACCGACAGTTTTGATGAATTCAGCGCCGCGCGCATCGACGTCCTGAAATGGATCAGACATGACTTTCTCCTGCCGCAGGTGCCGGTGCACCCCAGATCAAGGTATCAAGCCGGAGGCCAGACACCTACATGTGGATGACACGCCCGTAGGCATCCAGCACCGCCTCGTGCATCATCTCGCTCAGCGTTGGGTGCGGGAAGACCGTGTTCATCAGGTCTTCTTCGGTGGTTTCCAACTGTCGGCCCACCACATAGCCCTGAATCAGTTCGGTCACTTCGGCCCCAACCATATGTGCGCCCAAAAGCTCACCGGTTTTGGCGTCAAAGACGGTTTTGATCATGCCGCCCTCTTCGCCCAGAGCAATCGCCTTGCCGTTGCCGATGAAGGGGAAGCGGCCGACTTTGATTTCATATCCCAGTTCCTTGGCTTTCGCCTCGGAATATCCCACGCTTGCGACCTGCGGATGGCAATAGGTGCAGCCCGCGATGCTTTCGGGTTTGACAGGGTGTGGATGTTTGCCTGCCATCAATTCTGCTACCATGACGCCCTCGTGGGACGCCTTGTGCGCCAACCATGGTGCACCTGCGATGTCGCCAATGGCATAAAGCCCGTCCACGCCCGTGCGACAGTATTCATCTGTCACAACATGGGTCCGGTCGACTTTCACACCCAGGTCCTCAAGGCCCAGTCCTTCTACGTTGCCGACGATGCCCACGGCGGAAATCACGGTGTCAAACTCTTGCTTTTCGACCTTGCCGCCCACTTCGATATGAGCAGTGATTTTGTCTTTGCCACGGTCAAGCTGCTTGACCATCGCCTTTTGCATGATCTTCATGCCCTGCTTTTCAAATGCTTTCTTGGCAAAGGCTGAAATTTCGGCGTCTTCGACCGGCAACACGCGGTCCATGACTTCAACCACGGTCGTGTCAGCCCCCAGCGTGTTGTAGAAACTGGCAAATTCAATGCCGATGGCACCAGACCCGATGACCAGCAGCTTTTTCGGCATGTGCGGCGGCTGCAATGCGTGTTTGTAGGTCCAGACGCGTTCGCCATCTGCCTCAAGCCCGGGCAGTTCGCGCGCGCGGGCACCGGTGGCCAGAACGATGTTTTTGGCGGTCAGTTCTTCATCACCTTTGTCGGTTTTTACGCTGACCTTGCCCTTGCCGGTCAGTTTTGCCGCCCCCATCACAACGGTGATCTTGTTCTTTTTCATCAGATGGCCAATGCCACCGGACAATTGCCCCGCCACCTTGCGCGAGCGTTTCACCACGGCATCCAGATCATAGCCGATGCCTTCCGCCTTTAGGCCGAATTCCTTGGCGCGGTGCATCAGGTGAAATACTTCGGAAGAGCGCAGCAGCGCTTTGGTCGGGATGCAGCCCCAGTTCAGACAGATACCGCCGAGATGCTCGCGTTCGACAATCGCGACACTCATGCCCAATTGCGCCCCACGGATCGCTGCAACATAGCCGCCCGGCCCTGCCCCAATCACAATCAGATCAAAGGATTTCGCAGCCATATCAGGGACCTCGCAGAGAAGAGTTGCAAATATAGTTTACCGTTAAACTATATTTGCAAGGGCCACAACCGCGAGAATGGCGCGAATTCTACGCCGCCTGAACGCCTTCCTGCAACGCGCGCACTGTCATGCCGTAACCACCCTGGGCCACATAATCGCGTTCAACGGCTGTCCCTGTCCGTTCAAGCGCATCGTTGCGATACGGAAAGCGTCCAAATTTGCGGATCACTTCGCGGTGCGCGCGGGCGTGCAGCAAATTGGCATCGCGGGTGACCGGCATCCGTTCGCACATAAGGCGCACACAGCGGTCCTGATCACACAGGTTTTCGGAATGCATCAGCGGCATGTAAAAGAACTGACGCGCCGGTTCGTCGATGCGCATGTCCCAGCCCTTGTCGATGGCCGATTTTGCGGCGGACAATGCGATTTTGTCGCTGGCAAAAGCCTTGCCGGTGCCGCGGAACATATTGCGCGAGAACTGGTCGGTGAGGATGATATAAGCCAAGGCACCGGACGGATATGTGAGCCAGAGAGAAAACTTGCCCTCGCAGGCTGCGTTCCATGTGTCCTCGAACCGATTGCGAATATTGGTATCAAGGGCATCGCTGGCATCATACCACCCTTTTTGGCCTATCTCATCTAACCAGAACTCTAATACCTCTTCAGGGCCTACCATTGGGTGCACTCCTTTGTCGTGCGGTTTCCAAGTTATTAAACATTAAGAGATACTTAACCTCTCTGCCTACTCACGTTTTGCAACAGGTTCGACACAGTTGCACTAATGTCCCGCATCGTCGGCGTCCTGGCTGGCATCTATTGCGTATTCCTGTGCATATTCAACAGCTACCGGCGTGGCTGAAGCGTAGATCGGCACATAGTTGCCAGTCTCGTCGACCGGCTTGGCCGCACGCTGTGTCGCGCGGTAGGCGGCATAGCCCGCCAGCACAAAAAACAAGATGGCTGTGAACAGATAAAATCCACCCGGTCCCAAGGCTGTTCCCATCAGCCAACCGGTGATGATTGGCCCAAGAATGGCCCCTAAGCCATTGATAAATACCATACCTCCGGAAGCGGCGGCCATATCTTCATGTTCCAGAAAATCATTTGTGTGGGCAATCAGCAATGAATACAGCGGGTTCGACATCCCCCCCACCACAAAGGCAGAAACCAGCAGGACCGGGAACAGATGGCCAAGCAACATACCCAGCACCGACCCGCCCCCGCCAACCAGTGACACGATCACAATCAGCGTGCGGCGGTCCATCCGGTCAGACACCCAGCCAATCGGATATTGCAAGATCACGGCCCCAACAAAAAACATCGCAACAAACATCGAAATCTGCGCCACGCTGAGCCCGGCTTCGGCCCCGTAAACCGCAGCCATTCCGAATTGCGCGGAAAACACCCCTCCCAGGAGGAACATGCCAACACAACCCAACGGGGAAAAATTCAGTAATTCCCGAAGGCTCATCGGTTTCGTGGTGTCAAAGGCAGGTGTGGGGCTGATCGACAGCAAAATCGGCGTCACCGCGATGCTGACCAGCACCGATGGAATGACAAAAAGGACAAATCCAGACGGGTCTGCGGTGAGCAAAAGGGCCTGCGCAAGTACGATGCCCAGCGTCTGCACGATCATATAAAGCGACAAGGCCTGACCGCGGTTTTCATTGGTTGCCGCGTTGTTGAGCCAGCTTTCCGCTGTCACATACACGGCAGAAAAACAGAACCCGATCAGCACGCGTCCCAAAGACCAGATGATGATGTTGGGAAAAGTAGGATAGAGGATCATCACCGCTGAGATAAGAGATGCAAGTGCCGCAAAGACGCGCACGTGGCCAACCCGCCGGATCATGCCGGGTGCCATGCGGGATCCGCCCAGAAAGCCCACGAAATAGCACGACATCACGATCGACATCTCGAATGTGGTGAACCCTTCTATGCCGCCCCGGATACCGAGCAAGGTGCCCTGCATCCCGTTTCCGACCATCAGCAATCCCATGCCAAGCAAGAGCGCCCACGCGCTGCTCAAAACCTGAATCATCTGCCCGAATCCTTTGTCACTTTTGACCCTTCCCTGAACCTAATGAAGGCCCAAGTCATCCCTTAGAACGACATGCGCGCCTTAAATTGCGGCGCGACCTCAGGGTGCGGGAAAAAGCAGCGATGCGTCGCCATAGGAAAAAAACCGATATTTTTCTGCAATCGCATGGGCATAGATGTTTTTGACGGTTTGCCTGCCCATCAGTGCGGACACCAGCATCATCAACGTGGATTTGGGCAGATGAAAATTGGTCATCAATCCATCTGCGACCTGAAATTTGAAACCCGGTGTGATGAAGATGTCGGTGTCGCCCTCCCACGCGGCGATCCGGCCCGTGCGCGCAGCAGTTTCAATCAGGCGCAATGCGGTTGTACCCACCGGGATAACGCGCCCGCCTGCCGCTTTGGTGGCCGCAATGTCAGCCGCCGCAGCGGCGCTGACCTGGCCCCATTCGCTGTGCATTTTGTGCTGGCTGATGTCGTCGACCTTGACGGGTAGGAATGTCCCGGCCCCCACATGCAAGGTGACATGGGTGAATTTAACCCCCTTCACCGCAAGGGCGGCAAGCAGGCTGGCGTCAAAATGCAGCGACGCCGTTGGGGCGGCGACGGCCCCCGCACGGCGGGCAAAGACGGTCTGATAATCGGTCAAGTCACGGGCATCGGCAGGCCGCTTGGCGGCGATGTAGGGCGGCAGCGGCATGGCACCTGCGGCATTGAGGGCGTCATCAAAGACATCACCTGCGCAATTGAACCGCAGATGGCCCTGCCCGTCATCAACACCGTCCAATGTCGCAGAAAAATCGGCGCTGAACACAACGGTTTCCCCGATCTTGAGCTTGCGCAGCGGTTTGATCAGTGCAGCCCAGGTGCCATCCGCGCGCGGTTCCAGCAAAGTCACCTCGATCCTGGCCTGCACCCGTCCTTGGGTGCTGTCGCGAACCCGCTGGCCCGTCAGACGCGCGGGGATCACCTTGGTGTCGTTGAGCACCAGCAAATCCCCGGCCCGCAACCAGGTGGTCAGGTCGGTCACATGGCCATCACGCAGATCAGCACCCTGCGCCACCAGCATGCGCGCCGAGGAACGCGGCACAGCGGGGCGGGTGGCGATCAGGGTTTCGGGCAGATCAAAATCAAAGTCAGACAGTTTCATGGCCGCGCCCTACCGATCCTCGCCGCGCAGGACAACTGGTTTATCGCGCTCGGGTGGCGGTGCGGGTAAAGTTGATCCGGTAACCCCGTCAACGGCGGGCAATTCGGGTGCCGGGGCGCGAAAGATTTCTCGAAGACCGCCGGGCGTCAGTGCAGACAGCGGATTGACCGATACATTTGGCGCTTTGGCCGGACCCTTGAGGGTATAGTTGAACCCGATCAACCCCTCGCCCTTGCGGGTGAAAATCGACCCGATCCCATTGAGCAGATAGACAGGCGTGATCACGCCCTGCATGTTCACCTGCCCGCTGTCCAAAACATAGATGCCGTCCATGGACAGCCCCATGGATGCACCCACGGCGCTGGCCTTGGTCAGGGTCAGCCGGTTTGGGGTCAGCCTGAAATCTGCTTCAACATCGTCAAAATAGATACCGTCGCCATTCAGTTCATTGATCAGGCCCACCACCGAAACGGCATTGAGCAAAGCGGCGATGCCCGGTGCGTCCTTTATGCGCACATCACCAATCGTCAGCCGTCCGTCAAAGGCACCGCCCGATCCAACCGGCAACAACGACAGCGACAGTTGACCGCCAACGACCTGTTTGAGCAAGCCCCCCGCCCGCAGCACACCGCCTGCATCGGCCGAGATCAGCCGCACAGCACTGCGCCCTTGTTGCGGTATCACGCGGCCCTCAACGGGTGATTCACCATTCAGTTGCGCCTGAAAAGCCCCGTCCAGTCCGCGCGCTGTGTCAAATCGCCCGTTCAGGCCGATCAGCGCGATGGTGTCGGTTATCTGCAACCGGTCCAGGGTGACAATCATTGGCGGACCGGGTGGCGCATTCGCATTTGGTTTGCCAAATTCAGCGCGGCGCAGATCAAGGGTGCCTCCGCGCAGCACCACCTGAACCGGCTTGCCCTTGCCCTGCCCGATCAGGTCCACCGGGATATCAAGCCATTCACCAAGGCGCAGGCGGTCAAAACGCACCCTGTCCAAGGAGCCGCCTTCCGCAAGACGCACCGAGCCTTTGGCGCTTAGCCCGGTCCCTTCGATTTGCAGCACATCGACCTGTGGTGTCGTCCCCAATTGTCCCGAGACCTGCAAATTTCCGGATGCTGAGCGTGGCTTGACCCATGACAATTGCGGCACCGAAAGCGATATCCCGCGCAGGTCCGACCCAAGGGCAAATTTCGGCGGTTTGCCCCGCTGAAAATCAAGGGCGATCCGGGCGCTGCCTTCGCCGGAAAACATGCCCGACGGCAAGGTGATGCCAAACGCATCAAGTGTTGTCTGGGTCAGGTTCACATCACCGCGCAAGGCGCTCTTGCTGGCCCCCGCACCGATGGGCTGTGTCCATGTGCCGTCAAAGGGCACCCCGTCAATGCGTCCTTTGCCAGAGATGGTCAGCCCGTCATTGTCGACCGCTACCTTAAGGCGCGCGGCCCGCAACGCGCGCCCTTTGACCAATGTGTCGGTGCGCAACGACACCAGATCACCGGTCGCATGGAATTTGACATCTCTGGGGTCGCCGCCTTTTCTCAGCGGCACCGCCAAAGTCCCTTCGAGGACCGCTTGTGCATCGGCCAGATCGACAGGCAGCTTGACCTTGTCCATCACCTGCATCGGTTCTTGGTTCAGCAAGGACAGCGCGGCGGTGAGCGTTGAGCGTGTCAAAAGCCGTATAACGGACGGAGGGCCATCCTTAACTCGCACATCAGGCATGATAAACGACGATCCGCTCAAGGCAACGGCACCCCCTTGGGGGGCAATGACCTGACCATCATCCACAGTCACCACAAGGCGGTTATCACTCAGGCTCATGTGGCCGCGCCCTTTGGTAACGGGCGGCATGGTGCGCATGAAACGCACCGTGGCATCGTGATAATCAAACGCGAGATAGGTTTGCGGCGACGCATCGGGGCTGCGGCGCAAGGCCAGATCAATATTGCTCAGCACCCCGGCTTGCAGGTTTTCAACCAGCCAGGTCCGGGTCTTGGGCTTGAGCCGCTCTGGCCATAATTCCAACAGCCGCTCAGGTCGCACCCCGTCCATGCGCCCGTCCAGCGACAGCCGCCAGCCGTTGGGATCGGCCTGCAAACCGCCATCAACAAGCAGGGTCTGTCCCTGATCGGAAATCTGCAACCGACCCAGTTGGACGCGAAACGGCTTCAGCTTCATTTGGAAATCAATGTCAGCTTCGGCCAGACTGACAGGTTCGGGATAGAGATTCAGCGGGTTTGCCGTCAGCTCTGTCAGGGTGAATTGCCCGACCAGATCGGTCAGCTGTCCGCCTGCCCCCACGCCCCCCAGCGCGGCGGTCCCACTGGCCTGTCCGCTGATCCATTGGCTGCGCACAGACAGGGAATCGAACCGCAACAATTGTTCTGCCGGATCATAGCTGAAGTAACTGCGCGCACCCTCAAAGGGAATCGGTTTGGTCTGCTCATTTGGCTGCACCACCCCAGCCCCGATTTGCAACGTCGCGTTGATCGGCGCAAAGCGACCGTTTTCGTCCAGACCACTTCGTACGGAGCCCGAAATTGGTGCGCGCAGCACGTCGAGCCATGCGAATGCGGGGCCTTGAGCTGCAATGTCCGGGGCTGCGATGCCATCAAAACTGACCCCGAATTCGGCCGCCGTATCGCCTATATCGCTGGTGTAATTGGCCGCCAAAGTCGCCACGCCCGCCCCCCCACTGAGCACAGCCAGATCCGCAGCCAAGGTCAATGCCTTGCCTTTGCGGGTTGCGACGATCCGCCCGCCATCCAATGTCCAGACCCGACCGGACCGGACGTCTTCATAGCGCAGCGTCAGGGCGCGCAGTTCAATGTTGACCAGCGCGTTCAACGCGGGCGTATCCAACACCTGATCCATCTGCCCAATCAGCTGCGGCAGCGTTGCGGCCTCTCGCCGGGGGGCAGACGGTGCGGTGCCCGCGATCAAGGAAACGCGCCCGTTCTCGCCCCGCCTGAGCGCGGCATAGACCCCGGACAGCGCCACATCACGCGGTTGGACGACACCGCGCAGCAGGGCGCGCATGGAAAATGACGCCTTGAGTTCGTTGAAGCCGATGATCTGCGTGCCGGTGGGCGTGTCCACGGAAACATCTCGAAGCAGCGCACGAGGCCGCCACCCTTCATCCATGACAAAGACCATTTCGCCAAAAGTCACGCGCGCTTGCGGCATCTCTTGAGCGATCCGCGCCTCAATACGCGATTGCACCCATTGTGGCGCGGTGATGGGGCGTTCCTTCACGTAGATGAACGCGCCTGCCGCAGCGATCACCACAAGCATCGTCATCGCCAGTGACCAGACCCCGGCGCGGCGCAATCGACGGCCGCGCGGTTTTGGTGTGGGTGGGTCGACGCCTTTGGTCATTGATGTCCATGTCATGGGAATTCCGGGGGGCTTGGCCGTTGCCAATTTCGCCCTAGTATGACAGCCCTTACCTGCCCTTCCAAGTGAATAGAAAGTGAGCCATGCCAGAGATTTCGCAGCCCGCCCCGGATTTCACCCTGCCCGCCACCGGTGGCGGCGACATTACGCTGAGCGCCCTCAAGGGCAAGGCAGTGATTCTGTTCTTTTATCCACGCGATGACACGCCCGGATGCACCACGGAAGCCATCGGGTTTTCCGCAGACCTGGCAGCGTTTGAGGCCGCAGGTGCCAGGGTTTTCGGGATATCGCGCGACACCATGGCCAAGCATGACAAGTTCACCGCCAAACATGATCTGACGGTGCCGCTCTTGTCAGATGAAACAGGCAGCGTGACAGAAAGCTATGGCGTATGGGTTGAGAAAAACATGTACGGCAAAAAATCCATGGGCATCGAACGGGCGACCTATTTGATTGCCGCGGATGGCACCATCGCGCGCATCTGGCGCAAGGTGAAAGTGCCCGGTCATGTCGAGGAGGTTCTTGAAGCGGTGCGCGCTTTGTGAAACCGCTGGCAGAGATGGCCGAAGCCGTTTTGCGCTGTGGCGATGGCCGCGCAAAAACACAAATGTCACGCGGCTTTGCCGCCCAGTGGCAAGCCGCGCGTACGGCGGGTGAAACACCCGACGTGGGCCGCACATCCCCGCCGATGCAGCCAGCCCGTCCCGAGCGCCCCGAATTGTTACGCCCCCGCGACGTGCCCCACCGCAAACCCGGCACGCCCGAGGGTCGGATCGCACTGCTTCACGCTGTGGCACATATTGAATTGAACGCGGTCGATCTGCATTGGGACATCATCGCGCGATTTTGCGATGTGAAACTGCCGATGGGGTTCTATGATGATTGGGTCAAAGCGGCAGATGAGGAATCCAAACATTTCAATCTGATGTGTGATTGCCTTGAATCGGCAGGCAGCTTTTATGGAGCCTTGCCTGCCCACGCAGGCATGTGGCGCGCCGCAGAAGATACCGCAGAAGATCTGATGGGACGCCTTGCCGTGGTGCCGATGGTGCTTGAGGCGCGTGGGCTTGATGTGACCCCCGGGATGATCAGGATCTTCCAGCAGGCCAAAGACAAAGGGGCCGTTGCCGCGTTGGAGACGATCTATGCCGAGGAAGTTGCCCATGTTGCTTACGGCAGCAAATGGTTCCATTTTTTATGCGGGCGATTTGACGAAGACCCCAAAGAACAGTTTCACGCGCTGGTCCGGCAATATTTTCACGGTGTACTCAAACCACCGTTTAACGAAGAAAAGCGCGCCGAGGCGGGTATTCCGCCAGACTTTTACTGGCCCCTGACGGAACAAGGATGAAGCTGATCCGGCAAGTCGTTGGTATAGGCGGATTTTTGCCCATTTCTAGCATTCCGGTGGTTTGGCGCCACGCCGTTGGTCATCAGGGTTGCCCGATTGGCACCCACTGGCTAATGACGTATGAACGCGAGCGTACCAAAGGCGGATTTGGTGGGCCTGTTCGGGACGAGAAAAGAGGACATCACACGTGCGCACACGGATCGCTATCAAAATCCATTCCATTCTGGAACGACACTTTCCCGAACGCCGGGTGTTCCTGAAGTCTGACAATGATACGCGCTTTATCCGTTTACACCCCAGCACCCAGTTGATTGCATTTGCAGGCTCCGCTTTGCTGGTGGCATGGGCGATCGTGGCAACGGCCATCATTTTGATGGACAGCATCGGTTCCGGCAATTTCCGCGAGCAGGCCAAGCGGGACCAGCGCACCTATCAGGCCCGCCTGAATGACCTGTCTGCTCAGCGCGACACCCGCGCCGACGAAGCTCTTGCCGCGCAAAACAGGTTCAATGCCGCGCTCAAACAGATTTCCGTAATGCAGTCGGAGTTGTTGGAATCAGAGACCCACCGCCGCGAATTGGAAACCGGGATTGACGTGATCCAGTCGACGTTGCGTGACACGATGAAAGACCGGGAAATCGCGCGCACTCAGCTTGCTGAATTGCAAGGCGACATCGAAGAAGGCGGCACAGGTGTCATTCAAACCGCCGCCAGCAACGCCCCGATTGATTTTCTGGCTGAGGCATTGGCCCGCACGGCAAAAGAACGTGATCAGGTGATTATCGATGCACAGGACGCATTGCTTTACGCCGATGAAATGACCCAAGAGATTGCGCTGATGCGCGATCAGAACGACGCGATCTTTCGCCAGTTGGAAGAAGCGATGACCGTTTCAGTCGCCCCGCTTGATAAAATGTTCCGCAATGCAGGCATGCCCACCGAGAGCATTCTGGCCACTGTGAAACGCGGCTATTCCGGTCAGGGTGGCCCGATGACGCCGCTGTCGTTCACCACGCGCGGCGAAGAGCCTACCCCTGATACATTGCGTGCCAACCGGCTGCTGGACCAGATGGACCGTCTGAACCTGTACCGCATCGCCGCTGAAAAAGCGCCCTTTGCAAAACCCGTCAAAAACGGTTTTCGCTTTACCAGCCAGTTCGGGTTTCGCCGCGATCCCAAGACCGGTGGTCGGCGTATGCATTCAGGCGTTGATTTCGCGGCCAGTGCAGGCACCCCGCTTTATGCCACGGCGGACGGCGTTGTTACCCACGCAGGCTGGCAATCGGGTTATGGACGGCTGGTCAAAATCAAACACGACTTTGGCATTGAGACAAGATACGCTCATCAATCGCGTATTCGCGTAAAAGTAGGCCAAAGGGTCTCGCGCGGACAGCATATTGGTGATATGGGAGCGTCTGGACGGGTCACCGGTGTCCACCTCCACTATGAAGTCCGTGTAGGTGGCAAAGCTGTTAACCCCATGATCTATATCAAGGCTGCAAACGATGTTTTCTAAAAGCAAAATCAACGATCCCGCCCCTCAAAAGGACGGCGATGCGCACAAACCAACGACCTCGAATGTACCGGCATCCGGTGCCCCTTCGGCACCCAAGCCCAATGAATTCAAGGCCAGCGCACCCAAAGCGAAACCGCCAGCCTCTGTGCTGTCAGCGGATTTGCATGTCACGGGCAATATGAAAACCACCGGCGACATTCAGGTCGAAGGCACGGTTGAAGGTGACATTCGCGCACATCTGCTGACCATTGGTGAAACCGCCACCATCAAAGGCGAAGTGATTGCCGATGACGTTGTGATCAATGGCCGCATTGTCGGGCGTGTGCGTGGCCTCAAGGTCCGCCTGACGTCGACGGCGCGGGTAGAAGGCGACATCATCCACAAGACCATAGCCATCGAATCGGGTGCGCATTTTGAAGGCTCCGTTCAGCGTCAGGACGATCCGCTGAACCCCGGTGCCAAAGGTGCACCAGCGCAAAAGTCGAACCCCGCCTCTTAAGGGCAAAGACGGCAACAAGCTATTTGAGGCATCGCAGCACGCTGCGGTGCCTTTTTTTATGTCTGATGCAGATGCTTAAGCCCGACCTGACCACTGCGGCACCGTCTTGTCGGCCCCCGCGCATGAAAAAAGGCGGCCCGTGCTGGACCGCCTTTTTGTTTATTTAACGTTGTGGCAGCTGGCTTCAGTCGATCACAGTGACTTTCTGCATCACGTCAGGATCGCCAACCACAGTGCCGTTTCCACCGGTACCGCGTTTGATCGCATCAACGACATCCTGTCCGTCCGTCACCCGGCCCACCACCGTGTACTGGCCATTCAGAAAATGTCCGGCATCAAACATGATGAAGAACTGGCTGTTGGCACTGTCCGGGCTTTGCGACCGCGCCATCCCCACCACGCCCTTGTCAAAGGGGATCTCCGAGAATTCAGCCGAAACATCCGGCATATCCGATCCGCCCATTCCAGCGCGCGCCGTGTCGCCATCAGATTTGCCAAACTGCACGTCACCGGTTTGTGCCATAAAGCCATCAATCACGCGGTGAAACACCACACCATCATAGGCCCCTGCGGCTGCAAGTTCAGTGATCCGTGCGGTGTGCAAAGGTGCCACGTCTTCGAGCAAGTCAATGGTGATGGTGCCGTTGGCCTCACCGGCCACCTCGATCTTGAGGCCAGAGGCCATCGCCGTTGTGCCGATGAGTGCTGCAAAAAGGCCTCCGATAACAATTTCACGCATCGGCTGCGACCTTGACGCTGATCATGCGATCAGGTTCGGCTGGTGGCTCACCCTTGGTGATCGCATCGACAAGGTCCATGCCCGAAATCACCTGACCGTAAACGGTGTATTGTCCGTTCAGGAAATCGTTGTCCTTGAAGTTGATGAAAAACTGACTGTTGGCGCTGTCCGGATTGGCAGAGCGCGCGGCACCGATAGATCCGCGGGCATGGGGGATTTTGGAAAATTCCGCCGGCACGTTGCCAAGGTCCGAACCACCTGTTCCGGCCATACGCAGGTTAAAGTCATTTTCCATGTTGCCATGTTCCACATCGCCGGTCTGGGCCATGAAACCATCAATCACACGGTGAAAGGCCACGTTGTCGTATTTGCCAGCGCGGGCAAGTTCTTTCATGCGTTCCACATGTTTTGGGGCCACATCGGGCAATAGCTGGATTGTGACGGTGCCGCCTTTCAGCTCCATCAGGATGGTGTTTTCGGGGTCTGTAATCTCGGCCATCGGGCGCTCCTTAACTGAAAATCTTGACTGTTACCTAGGGGTGATTTCCACAATTGCCAAGCGGCTCCATTGACCTAAGCGGCCAGAACAGCAAAACACAGGCGCAACAGATGGTCAGGGAGACGTGAAATGAGCTGGAAATCGCTGGATGATATGGATGTGGCAGGAAATAGGGTTCTAGTGCGCGTCGACATAAATGTGCCGGTGGAAAATGGCCATGTCACCGATGCAACCCGGATTGAGCGGATAGTGCCGACAGTTGCCGACATTCTGGCCAAGGGCGGCAAGCCAATGCTGCTGGCGCATTTTGGCAGGCCAAAGGGCAAAGTAACCCCCGAGATGAGCCTTGCACAGATCCTGCCCGCGCTTGAGGCGGCGTTGGGGCGCAAGGTGCAGTTGTTAGAAACGCTTGAGGCCGCTGAGGCGCTGAATGCGGATGCCTGGGAGGCAGATGTGTTGCTGCTTGAAAACATCCGGTTTTATCCCGGCGAAGAAGCCAATGACATCGCCTTTGCGCGCCGGTTGGCAGCGCTTGGGGATGTTTATTGCAACGATGCCTTTTCCGCCGCACACCGCGCCCATGCGTCAACCGAAGCGCTGGCGCGGCTTTTGCCCGCCTGTGCCGGACGGCTGATGCAGGCAGAGCTAAGCGCGCTTGAAGCGGCCCTTTCGAACCCTGAACGCCCGGTTGGGGCTGTGGTGGGCGGGGCCAAGGTATCGACCAAGATCGAATTGCTTGAGAACCTTGTGAACCGTCTCGACGTGCTGGTGATCGGTGGCGGCATGGCCAATACATTTCTGGCAGCACTTGGGGCCAATTTGGGCAAATCGCTGCAAGAGCCTGATTTTTTTGGGACGGCAAAAGACATCATGGCGCAGGCGGACAAGGCCGGTTGCCGGGTGATCCTGCCCGTGGACGGCATGGTTGCCACGGAATTTGCGCCGGGGGCGGATCACGTGGTTGTGCCACTGGGGGCCGGTACCGTTCTGGACCCGGATCAGATGGTGCTGGATGCTGGCCCCGCCAGCATCGAGGCCGTGCGTCTGGCGTTTGAGGGCCTTAAGACGCTGATCTGGAACGGGCCTTTGGGAGCCTTTGAAATTGCCCCGTTTGATACGGCGACTGTTGCCGCGGCTCGGGCGGCGGCTACGCAGACCCGCGATGGCACATTGATTTCTGTGGCTGGTGGCGGTGACACCGTTGCCGCTCTCAATCAAGCGGGGGTGGCGGATGATTTCACCTATATCTCAACCGCCGGAGGCGCGTTTCTGGAGTGGATGGAAGGCAAAACCCTGCCCGGTGTTGCGGCCCTTGAGGGCTAAGAGCGGGCGGCACTTGAAGACGCTTAGTGCGGATGTCTGGCGGCAAGCAGGCTATCACCGCATCTTCGACAAACTGGCGGATTGCCATCAGACCCGCTATTGACGAACGCCTGACCTTCACCTGCATCAAGGACGTACACCGATGACGAAATGGACATTGATCACCGGGGCGTCCGAGGGGCTGGGCGTTGAATTTGCCCGGATCGCTGCACGCGAGGGGCGCAATCTGATCCTCACTGCGCGATCTGAGGACAAATTGGAAGCGCTGGCGACCCAATTGCGTGCAGGCGGGACACAGGTGGTGGTAGTCCCGGCAGACCTGAATGACAGCAGCCAGGTTGACCGGCTGTGGTCCGAAGCGACCGCCGAACGCGAGATTGACGTCGTTGTGAACAATGCTGGACTGGGTCGCAATGGGCCATTTGCCGAAGACAGAGATAATGGAGCCGACTGGGCCCGCGAGCTTAGCTCAATCGAGGTTAATATGTCCGCCCTGACCCGGCTGATGAAACTGTCCATTGCCCATATGCGAGGGTCCGGCGGTGGGCGGGTATTGAACGTCGCCTCGACGGCTGCATTCCTGCCGGGGCCGAACATGGCCGTTTATCATGCGACGAAGGCCTATGTGCTGTCGTTGTCCGAGGCGGTCGCGTTTGAAGTGCGCGGTTCAGGCGTGACCGTAACGGCGCTTTGCCCCGGTGCGACGCAGACCAACTTTTTCGATGCTGCAGGCATGCACGGTATTCGGTTGCTGAAAATCGCGCCGCCCGCCGCCGCGGATAAGGTTGCGCAGATCGGTTGGGATGGCATGTTGCGTGGCAAAGCCGTGATTGTGCCCGGACTGATGAACAAGTTCTTTGCATTCTCGCCCCGCATTTCGCCCCGTTTCATGGTGGTGTGGGTGACAAGCATATTTATGTCAAAAAGCTAACCTCATATGAAATATGGGGATTCACAGGGCGAATCATCTGTGTCATAGTCAGTGGACGTCCAGCAAGAGACGATTTGAGGCAGACCAGATGACCCGTACCCCACGCCCCGCTTTTGGCACGTTGCTGTTTTTTGCAATTGCTTTTGCGCTTAGCCTTTATTTCACTTTTGCCGCCGTGCAGGGCAGTTTTGGTTTGTTCCGGCGCGCCGAAATTGTCGCCGAAAGTCAGGACTTGCGGGTGCAGCTTGCCGCTGTGCGCGCCGACGTCATGCGCATGGAAAATCTGACCCATCGGTTGTCGGATGACTACCTTGATCTGGACCTGCTGGATGAACGCGTGCGCAAGGTGCTTGGGATGCTGCGTTCAGACGAGATTGTTATTCGGTAAGGATCGCTAGGCGGACAAAGTTGCCGTTTGAGTTGCAAGGCAATTCCGGTATTCATCAACTAGGACCTTTTTGCTGAACAGCGGCAAGAGCGATAGCAAACCGCAGCCCGCTTGGAAAAAACTTATGATCAAGCCTTCTTCAGAATTGCTTGCTGTATCGCGCCGCTGGTACATGAACCACAGCAATGGTGATCAGATAGCTTTGCCCAATTTTCTGTCCAACAGCGAAAATCTTCGCTTTCTAGGGTCGGCGAGTGGCGAGAACTGGTGCGGTCAGGAAGTAAGGGACGCGGTTGTCGCGTATTTTCAAGATAAGCCTGATATCCTGCACATGGAGGAGCTTTTCGCGGAAGCCTTTGAAGCAGGCAACATCGGATGGGCCACGCTCATTAACAAGGTCACTTTAGCGGGCAGGTCCGAAAAACCGTTCGAATTTCGCGATACACTGGTATTCGCGCTGGAGCAGGGGAGCTGGAAAATCATCAGTCGGCACGGCTCTGTGCCAACACCTAATCAAGTCATCATGGGGATGGAGCAGACGTCAATGTCTCAACTGGCAGAGGCAGCGCGTGAGAGTATGTCGTTAGGCCAAACCGAGGGCCTTGCTTCGGTCATGTTTACGGATGTTGTGGCATCCTCTGTCATCGCAAACACACTAGGAGATCGTGCATGGTCTGCGAAGATCAATGCACATTTTGCGGCAGTACGACGGGTCATTGAAGCGAATGGAGGCCAATTAGTCAAAACACTTGGCGATGGTACAATGTCGTCTTTTGCGTCTGCTCGATCTGCAATGTCGGCAGCAGGTGAAATCCAGCTTGATCTGGCGAACGAAATTGCCGAGCCACGGCTAGCCGTTAGAGTTGGAATTCATACTGGCGATGTAGTGCAGTCCCATGAAGATTTCTTTGGCTCGGTTGTCAATATTGCCGCTCGTATCGCCGCTGTTGCTGGTCGAGGTGAGGTTCTTGTATCTGACGTGACGCGTGCATTGGTTGGTGATGATCCAAATCTGAAGTTTGAACTCTTGGGTGAGTTTGAATTGCCGGGTCAACCGGGTGCAAGCATTTTGCATGCCGTGAATTGGCGGTCCTGACCTTCTGACGTGATGGTCCACTTCGGATTCGGTCCAGACCTGCTATATAACTGCGCCCCATAGACCGAAAGGATGGCAACGACGCTCGGTGTCCACACCTTGAATTGGCCCCCTTAACCCGACGTCACAATGCCCCTACCCTTCCCTTCCCGAATCCGATAAACAATAGTTTAACGCTAAACTATCTCTGCGCACCCACGGCCCGCGCTGACGGAGGAAATGCCCATGGCAGCCAAGAAACCCACCAGGAAATCGAATGTTTCAGCCGATGAGTTGAAAGCCTATTACAAGGACATGCTGTTGATCCGGCGGTTCGAGGAAAAGGCAGGTCAGCTTTATGGCATGGGTTTAATTGGCGGGTTCTGCCACCTTTATATCGGGCAGGAAGCGGTTGTTGTGGGGCTTGAGGCCGCCGCCAAAGAAGGTGACAAACGCATCACTTCCTACCGCGATCACGGTCATATGCTGGCCTGTGGCATGGACCCCAAGGGCGTGATGGCCGAACTGACGGGCCGCGAAGGCGGCTATTCCAAAGGCAAGGGCGGCTCCATGCACATGTTCTCGAAAGAGAAGCATTTTTATGGCGGCCACGGCATTGTCGCAGCACAGGTGCCACTGGGTGCGGGTCTGGCCTTTTCCGACAAGTACAAAGGCAACGACAATGTCACCTTCACCTATTTTGGGGACGGTGCCGCAAACCAGGGTCAGGTCTATGAGGCCTATAACATGGCCGAGATTTGGGACCTGCCCTGTATCTTTGTGATCGAGAACAACCAATATGCGATGGGCACCTCGACCAAGCGGTCGACCCATTCAACCAGCTATTGGGAACGTGGTGCCGCCTATGGCATCGAGGGCGAGGAAGTCGACGGTATGGACGTGCTTGCGGTCAAGGAAGCCGGCGAAAAGGCGGTGGCACACTGTCGCGCGGGCAAAGGGCCCTACATTCTGGAAATCAAGACCTACCGCTATCGTGGCCATTCGATGTCGGACCCGGCGAAATACCGGACCCGCGAAGAGGTCCAGAAGATGCGCGACGAACGTGACCCGATTGAGGCCGTGCGCAGCCTGCTGTTAACCGGCAAACATGCAACCGAGGATGACCTCAAAGAGATCGACAAGGAGATCAAGAAGGTCGTGAACGAGAGCGCCGATTTCGCCAAGGAAAGCCCCGAACCACATCTGGATGAGCTGTGGACAGACATTTACGCAACCGAAGTTCCACAGGAGGCTTGATCAATGGCTACTGAAATTCTCATGCCCGCCCTGAGCCCGACAATGGAAGAAGGCACGCTTGCCAAATGGTTGGTCAAAGAAGGTGATGCGGTCAAATCCGGTGACATCATGGCCGAGATTGAAACCGACAAAGCCACGATGGAATTCGAAGCCGTCGACGAAGGCACCATTGGCAAGATTTTGATTGCCGAGGGGACTGAAGGGGTGAAGGTGAACACCCCCATCGCAGTTCTTTTGGAGGATGGCGAAAGCGCCGATGACATCGACAGCGCATCAGCGGCCCCTGCCCCCGCAGAGGCGGAAAAAGCTGACACCAAAGCTGAAGCCCCAAGTGCCGGGATGAGCCAGCCCAAGCCCGCAGCACCGCAAAGTGACACCACGCCGGATTGGCCCGAGGGCACGACGCTCAAGCAGCAGACCGTCCGCGAGGCGTTGCGCGACGGCATGTCCGAGGAAATGCGCCGCGACGACAGCGTGTTCCTGATGGGCGAAGAGGTTGCTGAATATCAGGGTGCCTACAAGATATCCCAGGGGATGCTTGATGAATTTGGGTCCAAACGCGTGATCGACACCCCAATCACCGAACATGGGTTTGCCGGGATTGCCACGGGTGCCGCCTTTGGTGGCTTGCGCCCGATTGTGGAATTCATGACTTTCAACTTTGCCATGCAGGCGATTGACCACATCATCAATTCCGCCGCCAAAACGCTCTATATGTCCGGTGGCCAGATGGGCGCGCCCATGGTGTTTCGTGGACCCAATGGTGCTGCGGCCCGTGTGGGTGCCCAACACAGCCAGGATTATGCTGCATGGTACATGCAGGTGCCGGGCCTCAAGGTTGTCATGCCCTATTCCGCCTCTGACTATAAAGGCCTGATGAAAACGGCGATCCGTGATCCCAACCCCGTGATCTTTCTGGAAAACGAGATCCTTTATGGGCGCAGCTTTGATGTGCCTGACGTCGATGATTATACCGTGCCGTTCGGCAAGGCCCGGATCTGGCGTGAGGGATCGGATGTCACCATCGTCAGCTTTGGCATTGGCATGACCTACGCATTGGAAGCCGCCGAAAAATTGGCCGAAGACGGTATCGAGGCCGAAGTCATCGACCTGCGCACCCTGCGTCCGATGGACACGCCCGCCGTCATAAAATCGGTAATGAAAACCAACCGCTGTGTGACGGTCGAGGAAGGTTGGCCTCAAGGCTCTGTCGGCAATTACATCTCATCCGTGATCATGCAGGAAGCGTTTGATTATCTTGATGCGCCGGTGATCAATTGTACCGGTAAGGATGTGCCAATGCCCTATGCGGCGAATTTGGAAAAACACGCCCTGCTGACGGCCGCCGAAGTCGTCGATGCGGTAAAAAAAGTGACATACAAATAAGGAGCGGCACCATGCCTATCGAAATTCTCATGCCCGCCCTTTCACCCACAATGGAGGAAGGCACATTGGCCAAATGGCTGGTCAAAGAAGGTGACACTGTGTCTTCCGGGGATATCCTGTGCGAGATTGAAACCGACAAGGCCACGATGGAATTCGAGGCCGTGGATGAAGGCACTATTGGCAAAATCATGATCTCTAATGGGACCGAAGGGGTGAAAGTGAACACGCCGATTGCTGTGCTGCTGGAAGATGGCGAAAGCGCAGATGACATCGGTGCTGCATCCGCGCCTGAGCCGCAGGCACCCTCCAACGCGGCACCTGCTGAAGCGTCGGACGCGACCGCACCGGCTAAAGGACATGGCCGCAGTGAAACCGACGCAGCGCCGGCACCCGCAGCACCCAAAAGTGCTGAGGGTGACCGCATCTTTGCCTCGCCGCTTGCACGTCGCATTGCGGCTGACAAAGGTTTCAATCTGGCGGACATAAAGGGCTCAGGCCCGCATGGCCGTATCGTTAAGGCAGATGTTGAGGGTCTGTCCAAATCCGACGCGCCAAAAGCCGCCGTAGCCGAGGCACCAAAAGGCGCACCTGCCGCTGTCGCTGCTGCTGGCCCTTCTGCCGATGCCATTGCCAAGATTTACGCGGATCGGGAGTACGAAGAGGTCAAATTGGATGGCATGCGCAAAACCATCGCAGCGCGCCTGACCGAAGCCAAACAAACCGTTCCGCATTTCTATCTGCGGCGCGATATCCAACTGGATGCGCTGATGGCGTTCCGCGCGCAATTGAACAAACAGCTTGAACCGCGTGGCGTGAAACTCAGCGTCAATGACTTCATCATCAAAGCCTGCGCGCTGGCATTGCAACAGGTGCCAGATGCAAATGCGGTCTGGGCCGGTGATCGGATGTTGAAACTCAAACCTTCTGACGTGGCGGTTGCTGTTGCGATCGAGGGTGGCCTCTTTACCCCCGTTCTAAAAGACGCCGAGATGAAGTCGCTCTCTGCGCTGTCGGCTGAGATGAAAGATCTGGCCACCCGTGCGAAGAGCCGCAAACTTGCCCCCCATGAGTATCAGGGCGGCAGTTTTGCAATCTCAAATCTGGGGATGATGGGGATCGACAATTTCGATGCCGTGATCAACCCCCCGCACGGCGCGATCCTTGCGGTAGGTGCCGGCGTGAAAAAGCCAGTTGTGGACGCAGAAGGTGAAGTGGCTGTGGCCACGGTCATGTCAGTCACACTATCCGTCGATCACCGTGTCATCGACGGTGCCTTGGGTGCCGAATTGCTGAACGCGATCAAGGATAACCTTGAGGCACCGATGACGATGTTGGCCTGATCGCCAGCTGATCTGATCTATTTGGGATCGTCGAATTCGATTTGGCCCCGGCGCACGACTTAATCTGGCGATATCAAAAAAAGCCGGGGCAATGACCCCGGCTTTTTCAATTATTACGAAATCCGATTACTGGTCTTGTTCCCAAGGGCCCAACATGTGGTTCATCGAAACAGCTGGTTGATCACAGCCCGCCTCACCCACAATCCGTGCGGGTATCCCCGCTACAGTCTTGCAAGGCGGCACCTCTTCCAGCACCACCGACCCTGCGGCAATGCGGCTGCAATGGCCGACCTTGATGTTGCCCAGCACCTTGGCCCCGGCCCCGATGAGCACGCCATCCCCAATCTTGGGGTGGCGGTCTTCTTCTTCCTTGCCGGTACCGCCCAGCGTGACCGAATGCAGCATCGACACGTTGTCCCCGACCACGGCGGTTTCGCCGATCACGATGGAATGGGCATGATCGATCATAATGCCCTTACCCACCTTGGCCGCCGGATGGATATCGACACCAAAAATTTCGCTGACGCGCATCTGCACGAAATAGGCCAAATCACGTTTGCCGTTCTTCCAGAGGTAATGGCCTACCCGATAGGCTTGCACTGCCTGATACCCTTTAAAGTATAAGATCGGCTGCAACAGTCGATGGCACGCCGGGTCACGCTCAAAAATTGCAACCAGATCCGCACGCGCCGCGGCCACCAGATCAGGCTCGGCAGTATAAGCCTCATCCACGATCTCGCGAACAACCATCATCGACATCTCGTTTGATGACAGCTTGGCCGCGATGCGGTAGGACAGCGCCTTTTCGATGGATTTGTGGTGCAGGATACATGCATGCACAAAGCCGCCAATCAAAGGCTCATCAATGACTGCCTGTTGGGCCTCGTCTTGAATGCGTTCCCAAACCGGGTCAATCTGGGCGATGTTTCTGCGGGTTTCGGCCATGTTGTGGTCCCTTCGATAGGTTTAGATTACCTCATGCAGCATCACTTAACCAAACGCAAACCCGTGATGCACCTAATTTTTCATGTGGGCATGTAACTGAGACTTACAAGCCTTCCCGGCACGATGCCGCTGAAGACATTGGAGGATCACGGCAAAACAAAGGGCATATTCGCGGTCTGAAAATGATTTTTCCGGCATCATCTGCCGCGTACGCGAAACAGCCATCAACGTGCCATTACCCCAGCGCGGATGCGGCTTTCCCATCCGCTTGGCGAACTTATCCGCCCAATCCGCCTCTCGAAGCAGTTGGGCACAGACGTCTTCGCGCAAGTCATGCGGCACGGCCAAAAGGTGCCGCGCCGCCGCCGTCAGGTCGCTCGGAAACACCTCGCGCATCAGGCCCCTATGTCGACCCGTCTGTCCAGCCCCGCCCCAAAGGTCGCTGAGATCTGGGCGACCGACAAAACAGCCCCAGACCCAAGCCAATCTTCGACCTGTGCAGCACTTGGATAGGTCCATGTCGGGCTGTTGACCAAGACCTCGCGCAATACCGTTTCCCCCTGCAACACCCGCACCTGATAGCTTTCGCTTTCCTCACCCAATGGCACGTCTGGGATGTCCCAGGAATCGCCATTTACGCGGGTGCGCCTGATCCAGGAAAATGTGCGGTCTCCGTTCGCGGCCAGCCTGCCCGATACATGGCACGGGCTTAGCGGGCGTAGACCATTTCCGGCAAATGCACGCACGAAATGCCGGTATGATGGGTCATCGGTGCCTCGTCGTGCCGGCCCGATCCGGTAGTGTTGCACCACGCGGCGCAAGTTGGGGCTCAGTTCAATTTGCAAAGGTACCCCATTTAACAACACAAATGTTGATCCAGTTGGCCAGACATCGGGCATCAATCCATCGGTCCCCGCCTGCCCGCGCAGCCTGTTCCTGAGCCAATAGGTATTGGGCGCGACCAATTCCGCATCCTTAAACTGGAAAACTTCCCAATTGTCCGAAGTACCATCGCCAATTGCCGCAAGGTTGGCACCACTCAATAGCGCGTCCATGCTCACGCTTTCCAACGTGCCACTTGTCAACTTGACCTCCAGAACATCACCGCGATCAACCAGACCAGAAGAACTGGCAGCCATTGCACTGCGGGTCACGCCGATTGTCGCACGCACAGGCAGAATTGAATTGAGCTGATAGTTTGCGTCCGTTGCGGATTGGTACACCGCAACAGCGCCCGGCCAAGGTTGCGCTGTAGCTGCAATGTAGGGTGCAAGCGGCACTTCATCCCCCCGCAACAACGGCAAATCCATGAAATAGGGCTGAACTGGCACAGGAGACACAAAGGGGCGCAATGGTACCAATTCGTCATTCAGTGGGGCAGGATCATAGACTTCTGGCTCAATCCGTACGGCATCTATCACCTGGACATCTGCCTGTTCCACCCTGTCAATCCGGTAGAGCCCCGGCCCTTCGGCCCCGTCCCCCGGCATCTTGATCACATCGCCCGCGCCCAACGCCATTTGTGACGGCGGCAAGGCCAGCCTGATGTTCTCTCGCGACACCCGTGCCTCAGTAAGCCATCGCTCAGCCACCTGCCTGCCTTCCGACCGGGTCAGCGTCATATTCAACTCAGAGGCGGATACGGCGTGGGTGGCTTCATCCGCCAAAACAGCTTCTTCGGCGATGGGGTCAAAATTGCCGTCCGCCTGAACAAATTTCAACCTGACCCGACCAGTGATTTCCGCATCTGCATCTCGAACCTGTTCGATCACTCCGTCCAATTCGGGGCTGACCGCAAGCTGCTCAGGGTCGAGCGTGATCGCGTCCACGCCATCCCGCATCCGGAAATTCAGCACACCATTGCGTTCAATCGCGTCAAACCCGTGCCGGATCATCAAAGGCTGCAATGCGGCGCGGGCGTCCGTCACCTGATCAACGGCATAGCCCCGGACATAGCCATAAAGCCCCTTGGGGTTATAGTCTTTCAGCCCGGCGCGGCGGCAAATTTCGCCCACGACAGAAGCAAGCGACCGCGATGACGTGCGCCCATTGATCCAATGTCCGCGCGCATAGTTCTGACCGTCGCTCCACAAGGTCCGGTTGTTGGGAAAGAACGGATAGGGCCGCACGTCCCATGCCCAGACAAAGGCGCGCCGCATGTCCAACATGACACCGTCATATTCGCTCGATTGCGGGTTATGCGCCGGATCACCCCAATAGTCCGACATCGCCCGCAAATATTGCATCTGCATCAGATCATCACGGGCACCGGTGGAGTACCTGGGCAGGCTGCTTTCTGAACTCTTCAGGTCCAGAAATTTGTTGGGCTGGTTCGCGCCCTTGTCTACGGCGGCACACCCATATTCATCCACCCATGCCGCATCAAACTGCGGTCCGCGCAACCCCTCGGGATCATGCGCTGTGTGCACCGTGGCCACCGCACCATTGGGCCAGACAAGGCGTTTGCGCGTAGCCTCCCAATCTGGCCTGCGGTCAGCCGGCGAACAGGCCAATATCCCGCTGTCGCCAAAAATCATCACCTCGCGCACCTGCTCAATGGTCTCACCCACCAATGCCACACGGCGGCACTTGCCTGCATCCAGCGGCTTGGCCCCTTCGACCACGGACCGGACCCATTCTGCACCCGCACGTGTTTTGCCCGCACCACGGCCGCCCATGATCACCCAGGACCGCCAGTCACCCGCTGGTGGCAATTGATGATCCATCGCCCAGAACTCGAACAAAAAAGGGAGAGCCAAAAGCTCTCCCTCATCCAGATCATTCAGAAACTGGTCTTGTACCGCCACATCGGCGGAGCCGATCCAACTTGCACCCGATCTCAACCCGCGCCTTGTCAAGATCAAGGGCATACCCCCCTCGGGCAATGCCCGCTTGTCTGTTTCGACACTCATTCAGATAGGTCTCCACCTTTGCGCAGTTCCCAACAATACTGGTGACTTTGCCAATCACCTTGGTCGCCGCAGTTTCATTGATTTCCTCCCCGGATCTCGCCTGTTTTTTCAGGTTTTCTACTTCACGACGCAGGTCGCTGATCGCACTCTTAAGCGAAGAAAGCAGTTCTTCACTTTCGGCAATATCTTGCTCCGGGGTAATCATTGTCATTCTTGCTCATACCTCTCGTTTGGCGTTCCCCAACCGAGCAGACACAAAAAAACGACCACCGGGAATTACCCCGGGGCCGTTTGCCCACGTCCTCTAGCATGCCACAAGTTCTACATCAGAGCGTGCGCAATGTCAAGAGAAATGAGGTTAACAAGACCTTCCAAACCTTTACGATAGTTCAATAATCCGTTAACCGATATCGCTTGCAGGATTGGAATGCTCCCACCCGGCGGGCGCTATCAGTTGCCACCCGTCGAGGCATTTCCCGCCGCTTCCGCACCGCGTTCCGCCTCAATCTGCCGCCAACGCGCAACATTCTGGTTGTGCTCTTCCAACGTCACGGCAAAGGCATGTCCGCCGGTCCCATCGGCAACGAAAAACACAAACTCGCTGTCATCCGGCTGTGCCGCCGCCATCAGACTGGCGCGCCCCGGATTAGCAATCGGTGTGGGTGGTAAGCCGTCAATCACATAAGTATTCCACGGGGTTTCCTTGCGCAGTTCCGATTGACGCAACCCACGCCCCAGAATGCCTTCACCCTTGGTGATCCCATAGATCACCGTGGGGTCCGTTTGCAGGCGCATGTTCTGGTTCAGACGGTTCACAAACACCGCGGCAACCTGTCCGCGTTCCTCCGGCACCCCGGTTTCCTTTTCAACGATCGACGCCAACACCAACAGGTCTTCCGGGCTGCTGATCGGCAAATCCGGCGCGCGCGATTCCCAGGCTGCAGCGACCAATATTTCCTGTGCCGCCTTCATTTCAGCGAGGATCGTGTTGCGATCATCGCCCGGACGCACCTCGTAGCTGTCGGGTGCCAGAGACCCCTCCGGCGGGACCGTCTCCACGGTGCCTTCCAGCACCTCCATGCCTTTGATCGCTTCGGTCACCTGCCAGCTGGTTACACCCTCTGCCAACGCAATCCGAAACCGCGTGTCGGCTTTCGCAGTCTTTTCCGTGTAGATGTCTGGCACATCGTCCGCGCCGGGCGTGAATTCTGCCCGCTCCACAAACCGGTTTGTCGTAGGGTCCAATTCGCGCACCTGTACCGAAACCCGGTTGATCCCGATGCGATAGACGACTTCCGTACCACAGGTGCTGGCCCCGCCCTTGGTGACAACATCGACAATCTCAGCCATGGATGTACCGGGCTGCACAAGAAAACTACCAGCCTTCAAATCACCAGTCTTTTCCTCATAATCCGCGCCAATCCGAAAGATCGATGCAGATGTTACCGCCCCTTGTTCTTCCAGATTGCGGCTGACCTTGCGCATCGTCGACCCGCGCTCAACCTGTAAACAAATTGCCTCCTGCAACGGCCCTTCAGCCGTGTACTGGCCTTTGCCCCACAAGATCACGCCGCCCAACAAGAACAGCCCAACCATCAGGAAGGTCACCGCATTTGATGCGATATGACGCCACATTAGGAAACTTTCCCAAACAGCACGCTTGCATTGGTGCCGCCAAAGCCAAACGAATTCGACAGCGCAACATTGATCTTGCGTTCAACCTTTTTGTTGGGAGCCAGATCAATCTTGGTCTCCACCGCAGGGTTGTCGAGGTTGATCGTCGGCGGTGCCACCTGATCCCGGATCGCAAGGATCGAGAAAATTGCCTCGATCGCGCCCGCAGCCCCCAAGAGGTGGCCCGTCGCCGACTTGGTTGATGACATTGTCACCTGCCCCGCCGCATCGCCCATCATCCGCTCAACTGCACCCAATTCTATGGTATCGGCCATTGTAGATGTGCCGTGCGCGTTGATATAGTCGATGTCCTTTGGTTCAAGGCCCGCCCCGCGCAGGGCGGCACGCATCGAACGCTCCGCGCCATCGCCATCTGCGGCAGGTGCCGTGATATGATAGGCGTCACCCGACAGACCATAACCCAGAACTTCGGCGTAAATCTTGGCACCGCGCGCTTTGGCGTGTTCGTATTCTTCAAGCACAACAATGCCTGCGCCCTCGCCCATCACAAACCCGTCACGGTCCGCGTCATAGGGGCGGCTGGCCTTCTGGGGGTCATCGCCACGTTTGGTGCTGAGCGCCTTACAGGCGTTAAAACCGGCAATACCGATTTCGCAAATGGCCGCTTCTGCACCGCCCGCAATCATCACATCCGCATCGCCGTGCTGGATAAGACGCGACGCATCACCGATGGCATGCGCACCGGTGGAACAGGCCGTCACGACCGAATGGTTCGGTCCCCGGAACCCATAGCGTATGCTGACCTGACCCGAGATCAGGTTGATCAACGCACCCGGCACAAAAAACGGGCTGACCCGGCGCGGGCCCTTTTCGGCCATCATCACGGCAGTGTTTGCGATTGAATTCAAACCACCGATGCCCGAACCGATCAAAACACCGGTACGCTCCTGATCGTCGCGTTCGGTTGGCAACCAACCGGAATCCTCAACCGCCTGCTGTGCAGCGGCCATGCCAAACATAATGAACGTATCAACCTTGCGCTGTTCTTTGGGCTCCATATAGGTGTCCGCATTGAACGTCCCGTCGCTGCCATCACCCAAGGGCACTTCGCAGGCGTACTGCGTGACCAGATTGCTGGCATCAAAGCCGGTGATCGGTCCCGCGCCTGACTGCCCCTCAAGGATCCGGCTCCAGCTTGCCTCGACCCCATCGGCCAATGGCGTGACCAACCCCAAACCCGTCACAACTACTCTGCGCATATCCAAGCCCCTTGGTGTTCTTTTCGCGTTGAACCGCTATACCTTGCGGGGGGCGGTCTATTCAAGTGCGCATGGGCCCAGCTTTGCCCACGACATCATGACGGTCAGACCGGCGGCCCCTTGCGTGTCATCAGTTGCACAACTTCCCCTTCGATCTCGGCCTCGCGCAACGGCAGGTAACCAAGTGCCGATGCAATTTTCAGCGATCCGTGATTTTCGGGCGTGATCATACAGACCGTGCGCACTGCAATAACCCTGTCGAACCAGTCATGTGCTGCACGCGCCGCGTCCAGACCCAACCCTTTTCCGTGCGCGCCAGGTTCCAACACCCAGCCGGCCTCCGGAAAGGGGTCGAAATCCTCACCCAGCCCGCGGGAGCCAAAAAAGAAACCGGCTTGCCCGGCCATTTCAGGCTCGCCATGCACCTGCACGGCCCATTGCCCAAACCCGGTGATTTGCCAGTGCCCGGCATTGCGCAAGAACGCATCCCATGACCGTGATTTTGGCCAGGGTTTGCCGCTAATGTGCGTCACAACCTCAGGCGTTGCCCAAATTTCGGCAAAACGGTTGAAATCCTCGGCCCGCATGGCACGCAAAGTGACACGGGCCGTGTTGATGGTTGGAACATTACGCGTCATTGGGATCAGACATGGATTTTAGGCATTGAAATTAGTCATAGGGGGGTGAATTACCTTCACACGTGATAAGCTGCTTTCCGCGATCATTGCGCTGCCAGCGCCGCCGGCACAACCCCTTGAGATGTCTAATCAAACAAAAACGGCGTCAATCCGCAGAGGATCAACGCCGCTTAAGAATTTTTCTGCCGATCAAGGCAGGCCGAACGCTTTATGCGTTGCTGATGAACTTCACCGCATCGCCGAAAGTCTGGATGTTCTCGGCTGCGTCATCTGGAATTTCGATGCCGAATTCTTCTTCAAACGCCATCACCAACTCAACTGTGTCCAAGCTGTCAGCGCCAAGATCGTCAATGAATGACGCATTCTCAACAACCTTGTCTTCTTCCACACTCAAGTGTTCCACAACGATCTTTTTCACGCGGTCTGCGACGTCGCTCATAAGTAAATCCTCATCTTTTCGGGCCGAAACCCCTATTGCTTTCCGCGCGCCTTATTGTGGCGGTTGGAGGATGCCCCGTCTTTGAGGCGGCTCTGTCCCTTGTTTGCACAAGGTGTAAGGGGCAATCAAGCACCCAAATAGTCGAATCTGCGCCCCCTTTAGCATAAGACACACATCTGGCAAACGCTATTCCAGCGCCGCTTACAACATGGCCATACCGCCATTCACATGCAAGGTGGTGCCTGTTACATACCCTGCCTCAGCGCTCGCAAGATACACCACAGCGGCGGCAATCTCGCCCGGTTCGCCCATACGGCCAGCGGGAATTTGTCCCATGATACCAGCCTTTTGGTCGTCGGTCAGCTTGTCCGTCATTGCGGTTGAGATAAATCCTGGGGCGACCGCATTTACCGTGATGCCACGGCTTGCCACCTCATAGGCCAGCGATTTTGACATACCGATCATCCCCGCCTTTGAGGCCGCATAATTGGCCTGACCGGGATTGCCTGTGGCCCCCACAATGCTTGAGATATTCACAATCCGTCCCCAGCGCGCCTTCATCATCCCGCGCATCACGCCTTTACACAGTTTGAATGTCGCGGTCAGATTGACGTTCATGACCGCATTCCATTCCTCATCCGACATCCGCATGAACAGGTTGTCTCGGGTAATTCCGGCGTTGTTGACCAGAATATCAACCGACCCCATCGCCTCCATCGCCTGCTTGGGCAGCGCCTCGACGGCGTCCATATCACTCAGGTTACACGGCAGCACATGCGCGCGGTCGCCCAGTTCGGCCTTCAGCGCTTCCAGCGGCTCAACCCGGGTGCCCGACAACCCAACCGTGGCCCCTTGGGCGTGCAGCATGCGCGCGATGTCCGCACCAATGCCACCAGAAGCCCCTGTAATCAGGGCATTTTTTCCACTCAGGTCAAACATAGTATATCCTTTGTCTCATCAATTCAGCACCGGGCCGGTCAACAGCCCAAAGCGTGCAATTTCCGCCGCCGTCATCTCATGTATCCCGTCTGAGGGGGCTGCCTGCAAGGTAAACCAGTAAAATGCGTCACTGCCCAGCATGTCAGCGATATAGTCCCGTGTCAGGTCATGCTCTGGCGAACTTGGCGGATAGCTGCTGCCTTCGCGGTAGCCATTGCGCCAACTGTGCACGCCGATGCTGGCCCCCCGTTCCATGGTGCGCCTGCGCCCTGCAAGAAACAGATCAACGCCCCCCGAATCGACAACACTATCGGACCGCAAATGCGTCGAAAGTCCCAAGTCACGCACCCGGTACCCCATGGCGATGGTTGCTTCACCGTCAATCGACCCATCAACCCTCGTCTGGACCAGCGTCCTGATCTGCGGATTCAACGCCAGTATGCGCTCAAAGTTTTGCGGGGTGCGGCTGGTGATGGTGCCGGAAAGCACCAGCTGATCGGCCTCGACGACCATCTGCGTGCCGTCAGAGGCGTTTTCAATAACCCCGCAGGCACTGAGCCACAGCCCCAAGATCAATGCAGACAGGCGCATTATACGTCTCTGGCCGCTACAACCTCTGCCGGGGTCCCGATGGTGCGCGACACGCTGTCTTTGCTGATCCGGCGGATCATCCCTGACAGCGCCTTGCCCGCGCCGATTTCCCAGAATTCAGTCACGCCTTGCTCGACCATCCATTCCACCGAGGTGCGCCACCGCACCCGTCCGGTCACCTGATCAACCAGCAAAGACCGGATCAAATGGGACGCCGACACGCCCGCCGCCAAGACATTGGACACCAGTGGCACCTTGGGGTCCTCAAAATCAACAGTGTCCAGCGCCCGCGCCATTTCAGCCGCCGCAGGCATCATCAATGTGCAGTGGAATGGGGCGGACACGGGCAACATCAGCGCGCGTTTTGCACCTGCCTCTTTGGCCAGTTCAACGGCGCGTTCCACTGCCGCCTTGTTGCCGGACACCACATTCTGTGCCGGGTCGTTTTCATTGGCGACCTGGCAAATCTCGCCCATCGCCGCGTTCTGTGCAATCTTCGCCGCCTGTTCAAAGCTCAGGCCCAAAATGGCCGCCATCGCGCCCTCACCCACAGGCACTGCTGCCTGCATGGCTTTGCCCCGAATACGCAACAACCGCGCCGTGTCTGACACTGAAACCGACCCTGCCGCACACAGCGCTGAATATTCACCCAAACTGTGCCCCGCCACGTAAGAGGCCCGGTCTATACCGATCCCCTCGGTCTCAAGTGCCCGGATGACCGCCATCGACGTCGCCATCAACGCAGGCTGCGCATTTTCCGTGAGCGTCAACGTGTCGATATCGCCTTCCCAAATCAGGGAAGACAGGTTTTGCCCCAAAGCCTCATCAACCTCATCAAACACCGCCTTGGCGGCAGGATAGGCATCAGCCAGTTCTTTCCCCATGCCAATGGTTTGGGCCCCTTGCCCAGGAAATACGAATGCGACGCTCATGATATACCCCTGTATTCTGCTTATCTCGTTTGCTTAACTCAAAATGTATCCTGCACCGTCCTTGCAAACAAGTCTGCACGCCATATGTGCGCCAAATGTCATTGTGGCGCTTTGGCCTTCGTTCTAGTTTCCCGCCAAACAGTACGGAGCAAGCCATATGGCCCTGACAAACACCGCGCAGCGCTATGGCGGCATCACCAAGACCTTTCACTGGGTCACTGCCCTGCTCATCCTGACGCAGTTGCCGTTGGGGCTTTATGCAAATGATCTGCCCTATGACACAGCCGAACAACTGGCGCGCAAGGCGTGGTTCTTTTCGCTGCACAAAACACTGGGTGTCACCGTCTTTTTTGCAGCCTTGGGAAGAATCATCTGGGCGCTGAGACAACCCAGACCGGGTTTGCTGAATGCAGACAAAAAGCTTGAAAGCTTTGCCGCCGAAACCGTGCATTGGTTGCTGTATGGGGCTCTGGTCATCGTGCCGTTGTCTGGTTGGATCAGCCATGCCGCCGCGGCCGGTTTCGCACCAATCTGGTGGCCCTTTGGTCAAGGCCTTCCACTCATTCCGAAATCCGTCGGTGTTGAACATCTATTTGGCGAGGTGCACGAGGTTGCTGTGAAAGGGCTGTTCGCTGCATTGGTGCTGCACATGGCAGGTGCGTTGAAACACCACTTTGTTGACCGGGACCCCACGTTGCTGCGCATGTTGCCGGGCGAGCCTGCGATTGGCCCCCTGCCACCTCAACATCACTCATCTGCGCCCTTGATCAGTGCGCTCGTTCTGTGGGCCTTGGCCATCGCATTGGGCGGCGTTCTGGCCACGCTTGGGACCAAAGCTAATGACAGCACAGGGGAGCAGTTGGCCCAGGTGACCTCTGACTGGCAAGTTCAGGAGGGCCAAATCGAAATCACCGTGGTCCAATTCGGGTCAGAGGTCATCGGTTCCTTTGCGGATTGGACAGCGGCCATCAGCTTTGATGAAATGATACCTATCGGAAAAGTCGGCGATGTCACCGCGACAATTAATGTGGCCTCGCTGACTCTTGGGTCGGTGACGCAACAGGCGTTGGGCGTGGATTTCTTTCACGTGGAGGCCTTTCCCACTGCCGTTTTTATGGCAGATATTCAACATGCATCTGATGGGTACGAGGCCGTTGGCACGCTCACCATCAAAGAAAACAGCGCCCCCCTGACCCTTCCGTTGAATCTGGCCGTTATCGGCGACAGCGCGGAAATGCGCGGCGATGTGACCCTAGACCGCCGTGATTTTGGCATTGGGGATAACCTGAATGACGAAAAGGGCCTCACCTTTGCGGTCAAAGTTCACATCACGCTCAAGGCCAATCGCGAACCATAAAAAAACCGCCGGGTGCAAAACCCGGCGGTTTTCAATCTTCAGAATGCGGCGTGCGTCATTCGGCTTTCATCGCCTCAATAGAGATCTTCACAGCCACTTCGTCGCTGACGTATGGGGCATACAACCCCAGATCAAAATCTGACCGCAACACAGTTGTTGTCGCGTCAAATCCGACCCACGGCTTGCCCGCCTGTGGATGATCACCCTTTTGGTTTAACTTGGCATCCAGAACCACGGATTTTGTCACGTCATTCATGGTCAGATCACCCGTGATCTTGGCGGTGGCGTCGCCCGTCACCTCAATCGACGTAGAAGCAAAGGTGACCCTGTCGCCCTCTGTGGCCCCGAAAAAGTCCTCGGACATGAAGTGCTCTGACCGCTTTTCCCATCCGGTGAACATCGATTTCACAGGCATGGAGACGGTAACGGATGAACTGGCCGGATCGGCCTCATCAAAGTTAATCGTGCCGTCAAATCCTGAAAAGACGCCGAAGGTTGTTGAAAAACCAAGGTGTTCATAGCTGAACAGCACCTGACTGTGGCTGGCATCCAACACGTATGTATCGGACGCAGCAGCGCTGGTCGCACCGAAAGCGAGGGCTGTAGCAAAAAGAACGGACTTCATATGATAACACTCCAAATTAAAACAAGATGAGTGATAGCTATCCGGACAGGCGGCCTGCGCAATTCCGCACCCTTCAACAAGGCATGCGCAAAAATGAACATGAAAAAACACCCCGGCGTTTGCCGAGGCTTTAAAACCTTGCAGTAAAGCGTTGAATTAGACGAGCTTGCCCGCGGCACGCAGGCCGGCCACTAGGCTCGTCATCACGTTGCGGTCATTCAGCGTGACTTCTGCCAGCGGTGCGTTGTTTTTGTCCCACAAACGCACCTTCACGCCTTCCCATTCCGCGCGGGCAAGATCAGCAAAGCCGCAGCGCTGCAAAACGATGTTTTTGCCTTCCGAAACCGGCCGCACCAACCGCACTTCGCGGCGGATCGTATCAATTTCAATCTTTGGGGTGTTTCGCTTTGCACTTGATTGCATCAACCCCAACCCTGCCAGCGCGGCAGTCAGCGACAGGATCAGTTTGAACAACATCACATCACTTTCCCAGGCGGCACCCGGTGCCAACCAAAGAGTGAAAGCCGCAAAAACCAATGCAACCCCGGTCAGGCGTTGTGTGGCGCGTATTAACATGGGGCCACCGTCCGCAATGCGCACAGGCGCGATTGTGGTCGTGTCGGCATTCATGAATTCGACTGATACACTCATTTTCTTGGTCCCTCGTTCACTCTTTTGTCTTGATCAATCCTTGGCTGAAGAAAAAGACGAAATAACGGCGAGGCTGCGACCATGTCATGGAACTTTGCGGCTTAGGCGGGATCTGCGGTCAAGCGGACATCGCCGCTTGCCCCGCGCCATAAACCGTGTATATGAGCCATTCCTTTGCAAAAACGTTGAAACGCGCAGACTCTCGTGGTGGGGCCGCAAAGGTGATCTGCCCTGCCTATGAAATGCGCCTTGATATAAATAGGAGACCGCATGCCGCTATATGAGCATGTCATGATTGCGCGTCAGGATCTGTCCAACACGCAAGCCGAAGGCCTTATCGAACATTTTGGAACCGTCCTTGCCGACAACGAAGGCAAACTCGTCGACAGCGAGTATTGGGGCGTCAAAACGATGGCCTACAAGATCAACAAAAACCGTAAGGGCCACTATGCCTTCCTGCGTTCGGACGCACCTGCGACCGCCATTCAGGAAATGGAACGCCTGATGCGCCTGCACGACGATGTGATGCGTGTTCTGACCATCAAAGTTGATGAGCACAAAGAACTGCCATCCGTGCAGATGCAAAAGCGAGACGAGCGTCCCGAACGTGGCGAGCGCCGCGAGCGCCGTTGATCAACAGCTTGACAAAAAGGACATAAACCATGGCTGCAAAACCATTTTTCCGCCGCCGCAAAGTCTGCCCCTTCTCAGGCGACAACGCTCCGGCCATCGACTACAAAGACACACGTCTTTTGCAACGCTACATCTCTGAGCGTGGCAAAATCGTGCCTTCCCGTATCACCGCAGTATCTGCGAAAAAGCAGCGTGAACTGGCCCGTGCCATCAAACGCGCCCGCTTCCTCGCCTTGCTGCCCTATGCCGTTCGTTAAGGAGAAAGCACATGCAAGTTATCCTTCTGGAACGTGTGGCTAAGCTGGGCCAAATGGGCGATGTCGTTGACGTCAAGCCAGGCTTTGCGCGCAACTTTCTGTTGCCACAGGGCAAGGCGCTGTCAGCGTCCAAAGCCAACATCGAAGCCTTTGAGGGCCGCAAGTCGCAGCTTGAAGCGCAGAACCTTGAAAGCAAAAAAGAAGCCGACGCAATGGCGGACAAGCTGAACGGTCAGCAGTTCATTGTGATTCGTTCAGCATCCGACGCGGGCGCGCTTTATGGGTCCGTCACCACCCGTGACGCTGCCGAAGCTGCAACCGAGGCAGGTTTCACTGTCGATCGCAAACAAGTTGTCCTGACTGCGCCGATCAAAGAACTTGGTTTGCACGACGTTTCTGTTGTTCTGCACCCTGAAGTTGAAGCAACTATCCAGTTGAACGTCGCCCGTTCTGCTGAGGAAGCCGAGCTTCAGGCATCAGGCAAATCCATTCAGGAATTGGCTGCCGAAGAAGAAGCAGAAGCAGAGTTCGAAATTGCGGAACTGTTCGACGATATCGGTGCTGCGGCATCCGAAGACGACGTCTTGGCCGAGGCGATTGAGACACCTGCCGACGATGCAGAGGACGAAGACGCAAAAGCGTAATCGTCTCTTCTTTGGATTTGACAGGGGCCGGATGCATTACGCGTCCGGCCTTTTTCATGTGGCCCTTTGCACGGGCAAATCGGCACCATCGCGGGACGTATTCTGCCACTCCTTTGCGGATTGCCGCCCATGGCAGTGCGGCCCACTTGCCCGGTTGCGCGTCATCCGTAATGTGCAGCGCGTATTAACAACTCGCGAATCTGATCATGTCCCACACCACCCGCCGCGCATTCCTGGCAGTTCTGGGTGCCACCGCCATATCCGCGTGTAGCGCCGCGCCGCCCCCGGCCCCTGCCCCAACTGGCCCACCACTTTATCCAAATGAGACGCCCCAGCTGCGACAAAAGATCAACAAGTGGGCGGATTTTTATGATGTCCCTCGTCCGCTTGTGCATCGCCTCGCAATCCGCGAAAGCACGCACCGCCCCGGTGCGCGCAACGGCCCCTATTACGGATTGCTGCAAATTCTGCCCGCCACTGCGCGCAGCATGGGTTTTCAGGGCAGTCCGAAAGACCTGTTAGATGCGGATACCAACCTGAAATACGCCGTAAAATACCTGCGCGGCGCATGGCTTTTAGCTGACGGCGACCATGGCACCGCTGTGAAATGGTATTCACGCGGTTATTATTACGAGGCAAAACGCCGTGGCATGTTGGTCGAAACCGGCCTGCGGAGCGGCTGATTTGATTTAATTCTTGTCATGGCATCGTCACAGGCAGACCATATCGGTGTATCGTCACTGAAAAGGAACGCTGTCATGACCTTTCGCCTCAATCGCCGCCATTTCCTTGCCGGTTCTGCCGGATTGCTCGCACTTCATCCGTTTTCCGTCCATGCCGCCGCCAATCAGGCGCATTTGCGTATTATGGAAACAACCGACCTGCATGTGCACGTCTTTCCCTATGATTATTACGCAGACAAGGACGTCGACACCGTCGGTCTTGCCCGCACCGCCGCCATCATCGAAGACATCCGCGCAGAGGCATCCAACGCGCTGCTGCTGGACAACGGTGATTTCCTTCAGGGGAACCCGATGGGCGACTACATCGCCTATGAACGGGGCATGAAAGACGGCGATATGCATCCCGTCATCAAGGCCATGAACACCTTGGGCTTTGCCGCATCGACACTGGGCAACCATGAATTCAACTATGGTCTTGAATTTCTGACCAAATCTCTGGCGGGTGCCGATTTTCCGGTGGTAAGCGCTAATGTTGTGAAAGAAATGGGCGGCGAGCCGACCAAAGACACAACCCTGGTGCCACCCTATGTCATTTTGGATCATCAGGTCACAGACGGTGCCGGGCAAACCCATGCGATAAAGATCGGGATCATCGGTTTCGTGCCGCCCCAGATCATGAACTGGGATCGCCGCCATCTTGAAGGCAACGTTCAGACCCGCGATATCATCCAGACCGCCCGCGCGTATATCCCACAAATTAAGGAAGCGGGTGCCGATATCATCATTGCGCTGTCCCATTCTGGTATCGGAGCGGCGGACGAAACGGCCCTGATGGAAAATGCATCCGTGCCATTGGCCGCCGTTGAAGGCATCGATGCAATTCTGACGGGGCACTCGCACCTCGTGTTCCCATCATCCACCTATGCCGATTATCCGGCCGTTGATGCCGCTGCGGGCACGATCCACGGCAAACCCGCCACCATGGGCGGTTTCTGGGGCAGCCACCTGGGGCTAATCGATCTGATGTTGGAAAACGATGGCGGCACATGGCGCATCGCCTCTCATATGGCAGAGGCGCGACCGATTTCGCAGCGCAACGAAGATCGCAGTGTCACCGCACTGGTCGAAAGTGTGCCTGCGGTGCTGGCCGCAGTGCAACAGGAACACGACGAAACGTTGGCCTATGTGCGGCGCGCGGTGGGCAAAACAGACGCCAATCTGCACAGCTATTTCGCGCTGGTCGCCGATGATCCATCGGTGCAGGTCGTCTCGAACGCGCAGATCTGGTACATTACCCAAATGATGAAAGGCACCGAACACGAGGGGCTGCCAATCCTGTCCGCCGCTGCCCCGTTCAAGGCCGGGGGGCGTGGCGGCCCGGATTATTACACGGACGTTCCCAAAGGGGACGTGGCGATCAAGAACGTCTCGGACCTTTATCTCTACCCCAATACAGTGCGTGCCGTGCGGGTGACCGGCGCTCAGGTCAAGGACTGGCTCGAACGTTCTGCGGGCATGTTCAATCAGGTGCAGCCCGGCGTGGCTGATCAACCGCTGCTGAATGATGCGTTCCCCAGCTATAATTTCGACGTGGTGGATGGCGTCACCTATCAGATCGACCTGTCACAACCGTCGAAATTCGATCCCAAAGGGGTCCTGTTGAATGAGGATGCCAATAGGATTGTCAACTTGCAGTACAACGGCGAACCCATTGACCTCGCTGCAGAGTTCATCATCGCCACAAACAACTACCGTGCCTCAGGCGGCGGTGATTTCCCCGGTGCCAAGGGCGATACCATCGTGTTTGAGGGACCAGATACGAACCGGGACGTGATTGTGCGCTATATCGTCGACAAAGGCACGATCAGCCCGCGCGCCGACGCCAATTGGACCTTTGCCCCCATCGAGGGTGCGACCGTCCTGTTCAATACCGGACCCAAAGCGTCCGATTACATCGATGATGTCAAAGGCGTCAAACTCGACCCCGCAGGGGATGGGCCGGACGGTTTTGCGCAGTTCCGCATCACGCTCTGAATCACACGACGCGGAAACTGCCAATGAAAAAGGCCACGCAGCGATGCGTGGCCTTTTTCATTCTGGATTTTGCTAGAACTACGCGTCGTCTTCGAGCGCCTCAACAGCCTTTTGCAGCTTGTCCTTGGTGATTTCCTTCTCGGTCACTTTTGCTTTTTCAACAATGTGATCAATCACTTTATCTTCGAAGATCGGCGCGCGCATTTGCTGCTGCATCTGCTGGTTCTTTTGCACAAACTCAAAGAACTGACGTTCCTGACCGGGATACTGACGTGCCTGGTTCATGATCGCCTGTGTCATCTCTGCGTCAGACACTTCGATTTCGGCTTTCTGACCCACCTCAGCCAACAACAGGCCCAATCGCACACGGCGCTCTGCCAGTGTTTTGTGCTCGTCTGTTGTCTCGATCTCCGGGTGATCATGGCCCTGAACTTCAGGGTTTTCTTCATGCCACAACTGGTGCGCAATCTGCCCTGCCTCTGCGTCGACCAACGAGGGCGGCAAATCAAAGCTGACCATTTTGTCCAGCGCATCAAGCAATCCGCGCTTCATCACCGCGCGTGCGGCCCCTGCATATTCGGCTTCCAAACGCTCGGCGATCTGCGTTTTCAACGCGGCAAGGTCCTCTGCGCCAAACTTTGTCGCCAATTCGTCGTTGATCTCGGCAGCAACAGGTTCTTTGACTTCTTTGATCGTGCAATCAAAAACCGCTTCTTTACCGGCTAAATTCTCGGCCTGATAGTCATCAGGGAAGTTGACCGTCACAGCCTTTTCTTCCTCGGCTTTCACGCCAACCAACTGCTCTTCAAATCCGGGGATGAATGAATTTGAGCCCAGCACCAGCGGATAATCCTCGGCTGAGCCGCCCTCAAACGCTTCACCGTCGACCTTGCCGACAAAGTTCATGACAATCTGGTCACCGTCTTTTGCCTTGGCACCTTTTTTGCGGGCTTTGAAATCCTGCGCCGTTTCAGCAAGGTTTGCGAGCGCCTCGTCTATTGCGGCGTCGTCGGCTTTCGCAACCAGCTTTTCCAGCTTAATCTTGCCCATGTCGATTTCAGGGATCTCGGGCAACGCTTCATAGCTCATCTCAACCTGAACGTCGTCGCCTTCTTTCCAGTCTTCGTTGGTCATCTTGACCTCGGGCTGCATCGCGGGACGATCGCCGGATTTCTCAAAATGCTCAGACATTGCACCATCAATGCTTTCCTGCATCGCTTCGCCCATCACACGCTGGCCAAACTGCTTTTTCAGCAATGCCATCGGGACCTTGCCCTTGCGAAAGCCCTTCATCTCAACAGTAGGCTGGGCCTCTGCCAGCTTTTCATTAACTTTGGCTTCCAGTTCGGCCGCCGTCACTGTGATGGCATAGCCGCGTTTCAAACCGTCGTTCAGTGTCTCGTTGACCTGCATGTGTGCTCCATAGAATAAGGCCGCACGAACAGGCGTGCGGACGAAAATTTCCGCCCTTCTATGTTCCTTAAAGGCGGCATGCAAGGGGTGGCACCGCCCCAAGTCCGGTTGAGAGTAAATTGGCTGTCAATCAGAGCATTTTTTGATGGAATTGCCTTTACGGATCATGTGCCCGCGATGCCGTGCCAGGACTACAGCCTTGCCCAAGGTGCGACCATCGCATCATCTTCGTACGTCGGTTGATGAATTTACAAATGAAACAAAGTTTTTCCGAAGGTCTGAACTTCCGGCGGGCCGGTCCAATTGTCATTTAACGTCAGAAAATCCGTTTCGCCAAACTTTGCGCGCATGGCCGCGCCGACTACATGACATCCCATCGGTCACGCCGACGCCAACCGAAATTGCTCCCGCCCAACACCCTCTTTAGTCAACGTGAGAATGAGTACCGCCAACAGCAGCAACTCAAATCACATACCAAGCGCTTCTTTGTACATCTCCAACACCGCCTCTTCTTCGGCAATGTCATCTTTGTCGCGCTTGCGCAGCGCAATCACCTTGCGCAGCACTTTGGTATCATAGCCGCGCGCCTTGGCTTCAGCCATCACCTCTTTTTGTTGTTCGGCGAGGTCCTTCTTTTCCGAATCCAACCGTTCAATCCTCTCGACGAACTGACGCAGCTCATTCGCGGTCACGCGGTATGTCGCGTCGCCAACGGGGTCGATGACATCGGGGTTTGTGGATGTGTCGCTCATGCTGCGCTCCTTGCGAATTGATTTGGGGTCTGACTACCCGTGCAATTTGGTACCCGCAAGCGGGTCTTGCCCAAACCTGCTGATTGTCGTAGCGAACGGGTTATGGAAATCGCAACATCTTCCCCGCTCGAATGGATCATCTGGACAGGTGCGGCCTTGTCGCTCATCGGTCTTGCCGGGTTGATCTGGTGCATTGTCCGGGTTGCGCAAGCCAAACGTTCAGGTCTTGATGACGCAGCAATGCGGGCTGTGCTGAAATCTGCGATTCCCGTGAACATGGGCGCGCTGTTTCTGTCGGCAATTGGCCTGATGATGGTCATTCTGGGCATTTTCCTGACGTAACCTCTGGCCTTATTTCACCCTTTTTCAAATACCGATGCGCGCCCTTCGCGTCAGGCGCTTGGCCTGATGTCACCGCAAACCGGCGCTTGTAACACATGCAAAAAACGCTATGTTTCTCTGTAACCATCAGGAGGCCTGCAGATGGACACTTCCCTGCCCACCGTTTCCCCGCATGTGACCGCATTTTTTGATGATGCGACCAACACAGTCAGCTATGTGGTCCAAGACCCCGATGGGTCGGCCTGCGCCATCATCGATTCCGTGCTTGATTTTGACCATGCCGCCGGGCGCACCGACACAAGCTCTGCCGACAGGATCATCGCGCATGTAACTGCCCACAACCTGCAGACCCAATGGATACTGGAAAGCCATGTGCACGCCGATCATTTGTCGGCTGCCCCCTATCTGCAAGAGAAACTGGGCGGCAAGATCGGCATTGGTGCCCAGATCACCACGGTTCAGGACACCTTTGGCAAAGTCTTTAACGAAGGCACCGAATTTCAGCGCGATGGCAGCCAGTTCGACGCGCTCTTTCGAGATGCAGACAGCTTTCATATCGGACAGATGCGCGCAGATGTGATGCACACTCCCGGCCACACACCAGCCTGTCTGACCTATGTGATCGGGGACGCGGCTTTTGTGGGTGATACGCTTTTCATGCCTGACTTTGGCACGGCGCGCTGCGACTTTCCGGGGGGGTCCGCCCATGACCTTTACAAATCCATTCAGCGCATCCTGTCGCTGCCCGACCAGACCCGCATTTTTGTGGGCCATGATTACAAGGCACCGGGACGCAGCGAATTTGCCTGGGAAACCACCGTTGGTGCCCAAAAGGCGGCCAACGTGCATGTGGGGGGTGGTGCTGGCGAAGAGGATTTTGTCACGTTGCGCGAAACCCGTGATGCCAGTCTGCCAATGCCAAAACTGATTGTGCCATCACTACAGATCAACATGCGCGCAGGTCATATGCCAGAGGCGGATGACAGCGGCACTGTAATGCTCAAACTGCCCATCAACAAACTCTGAAGGTACAAAATGGATATGGATTGGATATGGGGCCTGATCGGGGGCCTTACGATTGGCTGTGCTGGCGCGGTCTATCTGCTGGGAAATGGCCGCATCATGGGGGCCAGCGGGATTTTGGGCGGCCTGATTGACGGCTCTGCACGCGGGGCCTGGATGGAACGCGGAGCGTTTCTGGCAGGGCTGATAGCCCTCCCGGCGTTTTTGCAGGCGCTTGGCACACCCACAGCAGCCACCAACCTGACCTCAAACATCGGGCTGGTCATTGTTGCTGGCCTGCTTGTCGGGCTTGGCACCCGCATTGGTAATGGCTGTACGTCTGGCCACGGGGTCTGCGGCATTTCCCGGCTCAGCCCGCGCGGCATTGCCGCCACCCTGGTCTATATCGCGTCAGGGGCGGTCATGGTCGTGGCGCTACGCAGCTTCATGGGAGGGCTTTGACATGCGGACAGCTTTCGCTTTTCTTTCTGGTTCGCTTTTTGGCTTGGGCCTGCATCTGTCCGGGATGACCAACACCGACAAGGTACAGGGTTTTCTGGATTTCTTTGGGGCATGGGACCCGACGCTGGTCTTTGTCATGGGCGGTGCAATCATCCCGATGTTTGTCGCATGGCGGATGACCGATGTGCGCAAACCGCTGGTCGGGGGCGAGTTTCCGGCACCAGCAGACCCAGTGTTTGATCGCCACCTGATCATTGGGGCGGTGCTGTTCGGGATGGGATGGGGCCTTGTCGGTCTTTGCCCCGGCCCTGCGCTCGCCTCGCTCAGCTATGGTGGCTTTGGCGGGCTGACATTTTTGGCAGCAATGATTGCTGGCATGGCATTGGTACCCAGGGCAAAGGGTGCGCTGGACACAAGCGGCACTCGGGCGTAAATAAGCTTATGGATATTCGCCAATTGACCCCCCGCTATTTCGTCAGCCCGCAGATCGAACCGGGTGATATGTCCGCGCTCAAAGCGGCTGGCATTACCCACATCCTGTGCAACCGACCGGACGCTGAGGTACCACCCAGCCACAGTGCCGCAAAGATGGAGGCCGCTGCGAAGGCAGCAGGCATCAGCTTTGCGGTGCAGCCTTTGACCCATCAAACCATGGTGCCGGATGTGATTGCCGCCAACCGTGCCTTGGGGGCCGATACCGATCATGTCGTCCTGGCCTATTGCGCATCGGGCACCCGGTCCACAATTGCATGGGCTTTGGGACAGGCTGGTCAAATGACGCCGGACGCGATCATCGCCGCCGCGCGCAATGGCGGATATGATATTGAAAATATGCGACAGGTTTTGGAACACCCCTTTAACTGAGCATCCTTCCCATTCGACATCCTAACGCAATCGCCCGCTATCCAGCATCTGCACGCGGCAAGTCGGTAAGGTCGTCGTCTTGCGTAAACCCCGACAGATCAGACATGTCGGGCAAATCCGGCAGATCTGGCAGTTCAGCGAAATCAGGCAGGGCTGACACGCCGTTCATCGCATTGCCAACGGGCAGTTCTGCGAAATCCAGGTTTGGAGCGGACAGTTCTGCCATTGCGCCCGGGTCTGTGGCGCGGGTGCCGGTGCCGTCGCCCGCGACGTCCGGCAGGTCCAGCCCATCACGGTCGCTGGCGCGGCGTTTTGGCGTTGTGGCCGCAATGTTTTGATGTTCGACCCGCAGCGCCCGCACCCCGTCAATCTGACCCAAAGTGCCACGGCCGACCCCGGCCCCGCACATGGTCAGCACCCGTGACTGGTCAAAGGCAGTGATCCCAAGTTCAAAAACATCGCCGGGAGCAAGCGCGCCTAGCGTACTCACCGGCATGGATATCCGCGCCAAGGCCACATTCAGATCGACATGCAGCGCCATGACGGTATCACTCAGCGATTTTTGCCGCCGCGGTTCCGTGCCGTCAGCTAGGGTGCCATCGTCGTTGCGGCACTGTGAATTTTCTGACGGTTTTGGCAGGATGGGCAGGCACAAGATGATCTGACCCTGCCGACAGCCGCCCGCGATGTCCACGGTGATGTGCACAACCTGATACTCTGATGCCTCCATACTCATCAGCAGGATTCTGGCATCCTCGGCCCGGATGCCAAACCGATACCCTTGCAAGATCTGCCGTTCGATTTCGGTTTCCGGCAACATTGCCGCCCTGTGCAGCAGGGCGTCCAGAAACGGCGCACAAATGGCAGCGTCCGTTGCTGTCAGGGGGCGCGTTGCACCCCCGACCTCAGGCATCACTTTGCCCATGGTCTGCTGTTGGATCAGCCCACCCACCATATTTGGATCAAAAACTGCGGCCCCCCGCCTGCCTGATGGCCCTTCAAGCGCCATCAACAAAGCTGGCATTTCAAACAATTCGGCAAGGGCGTCACCGTCTCGTTTTTCCATCCGGATGCCGATTGCGGCCATGGCCATGCCAAACATTTCATTTGCCACCTTCGCCAGTGTCAGCCGCAAGGCTTTGGGTACAGACATTGCATGGGTCTGATGCTCAACCCGCCCGACCTGCGCTTTGCGATGCAGCGCGGAGTGCGGTTGATCGCGTTCCGATTGTCCCGATGTCAATGCGGTCATAATCTGCTGGTCGTGTCCCATCGCCTCCACCCGCGTTTTGCGGACCTTGGGACATACTTAGACGATGATTGGTTACCAACGCCTTTATGTCAGCGTGGCAAGCGTGCGTTTTTCCGGCTTTGCGTTTGTACCTTTCAACGGCAAGGTCACACGGAAAGCGGTTCCAGCAACCCTTGGCAGATAGGTGATATCGCCGCCAAGCCGGGTCATGATCTCGTGACAAATGGCCAGTCCCAGTCCGGCCCCTTCGCCCTCCACACCGCTGATCCGAAAGAATTTTTCAAAAATGACCGCCTGCGCGTCGGTGGCAATGCCATCGCCATTGTCGATAAAATCAATGGTCAGCGTTTTCTGGTCATGCTGCACATTGATCGTAAATTGGGGGTCGTCCGCACGGCAGTATTTTTGCGCATTGGCCGCAAGATTGATAAATACCTGTGCTAGCCTGTCCAAATCAGTGGTCAGGGTGACGGCCTCGGCCTGCTTATTGCGGATAATCTTGAGGGGCCGCGCCGCACCGGCAAGCGCTGTGATCACCGCCTGATCCAGCACATCCGCCAATTTCCCGTTACGCATGTTGAGCGTCACCTGACCGTTTTCAAGCACCGACAGGTCCAGCAAATCGTCCAGCAGACGCGTCAGCCGAATGGTCTCTGAATGGATAATCGAGGCATAGCGCGTTTTGTCAGCGGCCTTCATGCCCTTGGCATCGCGCAATATCTCTGAAAATGACCGGATTGACGTCATCGGCGTGCGCAATTCATGGCTGATCTGGCTGAGAAAGCTGTCCTTTTGCAGCGACAATTGCGTCAGTTTTTCATTGGCGTTGCGCAACTGCGCAGCCGTCTCGGACAATTCGCGCGATTTCGCCTCAAGTTGGCTTGAATATTCCAGCATCTGTGCGGATTCGTCGGCAACCGCCAAAAGATCCTGCACCGAAACGGATGTGCCGCCCACGATCTGGGCCACCATCGCATGGGCCGTTGCCGCGCCGACGGATGCGGCCAATTCACGTTCCAGTGCCTGAACAAATTGTGGGGTGGGTTCCGGCAACCCGCCGTTCACCCCTTGCGCTTTTGAATGTGCCCCAAAGAACACCCGCGCCTCTGCGGCCCCCAGAATGCGCTGTGCCATGATCATCAGGTCTTCACTTCCCGCGACAGACGCAGTCCAGCCGCGGGTCGGGCTAGAATGATCAAAGACATTCACAAACTGCGCACCCTGCAATCGTTCAACCGGGTCCGGAAAGGTAAAGAGCGAGACCAGACCAAAAACCAACGTGTTCAGCGACAAGCTCCATACCACCGCATGGACCGTTGGGTCCAACCCGTCGATGCCAAAAAGCGCCTCTGGCCGCAGCCATCCGATGCCCGCCAGCCCCTGTTCAAACGTCGCCACAGAAAGCGCGGTACCCGGCCCAAAGCTGGGCAACAACATCGTAAAGACCCACAAGGCGAACCCGGTGCCAAGTCCGCAGAGCGCGCCCATCCGCGTGGCCCCACGCCAGAATATGCCGCCAAGCAAGGCAGGCAGAAACTGCGCAACGCCGCCAAATGAAATGGTGCCAATCGCCGCCAGTGCGCCACTGCCCCCCGAGGCACGATAATAAAGGAAACCCAACGAAATGATTAGCAAGATCGACACCCGACGTGCCAGGATCACCACATTGCGGACATCCCCCGATTGTGTCGCGCCGTCCTGTCGCAATGCCAGCCAGATCGGCATGACGATGTGGTTGCTGACCATGGTGCTCAGCGCAAGCGTGGCCACGATGACCATCGAGGTGGCCGACGAAAATCCCCCTAAAAAGGAAAACATCGCAAGGCCGTTTTGGCCTTGGCTCAGCGGCAGGCTGAGTACAAAAAGATCTGGGTTTGACCCGACGGGCATGAGGTCAAGACCTATCACCGCGATTGGCACCACAAAAAGGCTCATCAACATCAGATACAGCGGAAATGCCCATGAGGCGATTTGCAGGTACCGTTCATCATCGTTTTCCACGACCATGACCTGAAACATTCGTGGCAAACACAAGAAAGCTGCCGCTGACAGCATAGTCAATGCTACCCACCTGCTGCCCTGCACATGCCATTCACCAATGGGGGAAGCGTCGATGCGGGTCAGGGTTTCGCTGACCCCGCCGGCCAGCCCCCATACCACAAAGATTCCGACCGCCAAGAGCGCTACCAGTTTGACGACCGCCTCAACCGCCACGGCAATTACAACGCCGTGATGGCGTTCATTGACGTTCAGGTTTCGGGTGCCGAAAAGTACGGTAAAAAGCGCCAGACCTGTCGCGACCCAAAACGCCGCCTGACCTTTGTTGATCACCTCATGTTCGGTGCCCACCAGGGCCGTATCGGGGGCCGCAAAAATCGACAGAGACAGAATAACGGATTGTAATTGCAGCGCAATATAGGGGGTCACCCCGATCACAGCCATGATCGTGACAACAATGGCCAACGTATTCGATTTGCCGTATCGCGATGAAATCAAATCAGCAATTGAGGTCACACGCTGACTGCGCCCGATGCGCACCAAGCGGCGCAGTATCCACCACCAGCCGATCATCACCAGCGACGGCCCCAGATAGATCGTCACATATTCAAGACCCGACCGCGCGGCATAGCCAACCGCACCATAAAACGTCCACGCCGTGCAGTAGATTGACAGCGACAGCGTATAGACCAATGGCGAGCGCAGCAGCCATCCGCCCTGCCCCTTCAGGGCCGCACGCTCTGCCATAAAGGCGACGATGAACAGCCCCGCAACATAAAGCAGGCAAACCATGACAAGCTGATTGAGCGAAACCATCAATCAGCCTCGGCGCTTGGTACACCATCTTTTGTGGCCTGCTCTCGCGTGTGCCGCCACAGCCCCCATGCGGCCAGCACCAGCAGTGCCCAAATGCCAAAAATATACTGCAGCGCCATGCTCAGCGGCATTGGGTCGAGGTCACCTTGTGCGGTCGTCTCGGACACCGGCCACAGCAACGGCACCATCCACAAACCCAATCCCAACAGCGGCAGAAACCGCATCGCATCCATCATCCTGCGCAATCGGTAGCCGCGCCGTTCCAAAAAGATAGGGCTGCGCGCCATGGATCAGACCTCCGTCATTGCTGAGTTAATTCGCGCACCGCTTCCAGCATCTCAGCATTGGAAAACGGCTTGGTCATGAACCGGCTTACGCCTGCTTTTTCGGCCATCTCGCGATCCCTGCTTTGGCCGCGTGCGGTCAGCATCAATATCGGCATATCGGCAAATACCGGATCAGCGCGCAGTTCGTTCAGGATTTCAAAACCGCTCTTGCCCGGCAACATAACGTCGAGCATCACCAGATCGGGCATCACCTTGCGGATCACATCAACCGCTGCGGCCCCGTTGGCCAGAGTTTCCACCCGCCAGCCCTCTTGAGACAGCAGAAAACGGATGGCCTCGGCGATGTTTATTTCGTCCTCGACCAGCACCACATGTTTGCCCATCGGCATTGATCCTCCCCCTCGCGCGGCACCGCCCCTGTCTGACGCAAGGTGCTTGTGCAGCACTGATCAGGATGCACCGGAATGAGAGGTCTGTCAAAGCACCAACGTGTCTAAACGCCATTTGCAAGGATCGAGGGTTCGCGCCGGGCACCGCAGTCATCATGCGGACAGATCCGGCAGGTTGACCCAACCAGTTGTGCGGTCGCGGAATCCATTGGTGCGGGCACCAGCAGCATGACAGCCTGTACCAACGGCGGAGTGTTGTAAGACGGCGCGCCGATGGCTTCGCTTGCCGCGAAACAGTCGAACTGAGCCTGTGCCGGACCCATTTGCGACACGCGGCCCGCCACCACGGCCCCGTGCTGCCCCAGCGCTGAAAACAGCGGCCATAGCGGGCAACAGGCACCGTGCCGCGGCACTGTGAACGCCTCAATCGACTTGCGGAAAATCACCGTGCCAGAGCGATCGCAGACCACCAGTCCAGCACCGTGTTCGGGCAAAGCAGCCAATCGGCGCAGGACGCGCACGACCGGTTGGCGCAGATTGCGGGCAAGGGTTACGGGGTCTGACCCAACCTCAGCCACTGCCGCGCGCAGATCGGATATCGACAGTCGCGCCGCGTCGCGGCCAACCTGATGCAAGACCGCTGTGGCGATGTGCTGCGCTGCCAGCGATTGAAGTTGCGGGGCCTGTATGATCAGGGCCTCAACAACCTCTGCCACGTAGTTGCCGTTTTCCAGAGCGTCAAAATGAAACCCATGCGAGGTCAGAAACGCCTCGACTTCTTCCTGGGGGGAACTCGCAGTTTCCGACGCTTCAGGATCAGAATCCAGATAGGCCACCAGCGCCTGAGCACTGTCCGACAATCGCCGGCTGTCTTCGTTGATGTTGGCATGAAAACGGTCGCGCCATTCGGGTTGCAAAGTCTTTGTTTCTGCCAGAATGGACGCGGTGGAGCGGATCGCTGCTGCGGTGGTCAACAATTCATGCATCGACGCTGCCAGATGCGGGTCATGCGCCAGACGGTCGGTGAGCGCCTCAACCGTCTGTTCCAATGCCGCAATACGCCTGCGCGTACCGGCCAGCACATCCGCCCAACCGGGAAAGCGCCCCGCAAATTCATCGGCGCGTGAAGCATCAGGACCGGTCAGGCCCGCATCCATCGCTGCCTCGCGCAGCGTCGCGATCAACGCGGCCTCTGCCCCTTCGGTCAGCGCCTGCGGTTCGACCCCAAGAGCCGCGGCGATGTTGAGCAACAATTTACCGCCGATTCTGCGGCGATTATGTTCAATAAGGTTCAGATAACTGGCCGAAATTCCGATCTGACGCGCCAGATCGGCCTGCTTTTGTCCCGCCATCACCCGGCGTTCGCGAATGCGGCTGCCTGTCAATGCTTCCCGTACCATCCCCAGCCCTCACATTATCGCGCAATATCAATGGGTTTCTGCGCTGCAACATCATTTTATTTACAAAAAAGACAAAGCCTTTGCGAAGATATTTACAGAATAGTCGTGTTTATCAAGGGGCTTATTGATCCGTTTTCACAATACAGGCGATAAGATATTTGCACTTTGTGCTTTGTGCGTCCGCTCAACGATAGCGGACGCGCAATTTCAACAATTGGGAGGAATTCATGTCATTTTCTAAATTGACACGTCGTGGTCTGATCAAAACCAGCGCTGTCGCTGGCGCGGGTCTTGCGCTGCCGACGTACCTGCGTGCCGACGGCCACACGGGTTTCACAAACGCACCAACGGGTGACACCGTCACGCTGGGCTTTAACGTGCCACAAACCGGCCCCTATGCCGAAGAAGGTCTGGACGAGCTGCGCGCACAGGAATTGGCTGTTCAGCACCTGAACGGCGAAGGCGACGGCGGCCTGCTGAATACATTCAGCTCCAAGGCACTGCAAGGCAACGGTATCCTGGGCAAGAAGGTCACCTTTGTGACCGGTGACACCCAAACCAAATCAGATGCGGCGCGTGCATCGGCAAAGTCGATGATCGAAAAAGACGGCGCTGTGATGATCAACGGCGGCTCATCATCGGGTGTGGCTGTGGCTGTTCAGGGCCTTTGCCAAGAGGCGGGCGTGATCTTCATGGCTGGTCTCACACACTCAAACGACACCACGGGTAAAGACAAGAAAGCCAATGGTTTCCGCCACTTCTTTAACGGCTATATGTCTGCGGCAGCACTGGCACCTGTGCTCAAGAACGCCTATGGCACCGACCGCCGCGCCTATCACCTGACGGCGGACTATACTTGGGGCTGGACACAGCAGGAATCGATCGCAGCGGCAACCGAAGCCATGGGTTGGGAGACCGTCAACAACGTGCTGACGCCACTCGCGTCCACTGACTTCTCTGCCTACATCGCGCCGGTGCTGAACTCTGGTGCCGATGTTCTCGTCCTGAACCACTACGGCGGGAACATGGTCAACTCACTGACCAACGCGGTTCAGTTTGGCCTGCTCGACAAAGAAGTGAACGGCAAGAAGTTCGAGATCGTCGTGCCGCTTTATTCTGAGTTGATGGCCGCTGGTGCGGGTGCCAACGTGCAAGGCGTTATCGGTTCGATGAACTGGAACTGGCAGTTGCAGGATGAGGGTTCCAAGGCGTTCACCAAATCATTTGGTGAAAAGTACGGTCGCCCCCCATCCAACTCTGCGCACACCTGCTATGTTCAGACGCTGCTTTATGCGGATGCGGTTGAGCGTGCGGGTACCTTCAATCCATGTGGTGTTGTCGAAGCGCTGGAAGACTTTGACTTTGACGGCATGGGCAATGGTCCAACCACCTATCGCGGTGCCGATCACCAGTGCTTCAAAGACGTGCTTGTCATGAAGGGTAAAGAGAACCCGACAAACGAGTACGACACACTGGAAATCGTCGAAGTGACACCACGGGCGCAGGTCGAATATGCACCCGACCACCCGATGTTTGCCGGTGGCGAGTTGGGCAAGTGTAACCCAGGCGCGTAAAATCGTTCCAAAGAAAAGCCGTAGGGCGCGACATCTCGCGCCCTACCCCCTCATCCTGCTTGGGTGTTGGCCCGGCACGACTTCTTAATCCAATCGGTGGGGACCATGGACGCAATTCTTCTTCAAATTCTCAACGGCCTCGACAAGGGATCCGCATATGCGTTGATCGCCCTTGGCCTGACACTTATCTTTGGCACGCTTGGGGTGGTCAACTTCGCCCACGGTGCCTTGTTCATGATCGGGGCATTCTGTTCCGTCACCTTGCAGAAAATCCTGACGCTCAGCACCGAAACGGTGAGTGAGACCGCGAAGGATTTTCTCGGAAACCCCCTGAAAGTCAAGACGCCATATGTCGAAAGCTGGTTTGGCCCAGAGATGGGTGCCAGCATCATCGACTGGTCCGTCCCGCTGGCCATATTGTTTGCGATCCCTGTGATGCTCGCCATTGGTTTTATTATGGAGCGCGGGCTGATCAAACACTTCTACAAGCGCCCCCACGCCGATCAGATCCTCGTGACCTTTGGGTTGGCGATCGTTCTGCAGGAGGTGATCAAATATTTCTATGGGGCCAACCCGATCCCGACACCTGCACCTTCCGCCTTTGTCGGCAGCTTTGACTTCGGGCCGATGCTGGGGCTCGACACCTCGCTGGCCTATCCGTATTGGCGTCTGGTCTATTTTGGCTTTTCCACGTTGATCATCGGTGCCGTGTTCGCCTTTTTGCAATTCACCACATTTGGCATGGTCGTACGGGCCGGCATGGCCGACCGAGAAACCGTGGGACTGCTGGGCATCGACATTGACAAGCGGTTCACCTTTATGTTCGGCATCGCCGCTGCGGTCGCGGGTCTGGCGGGCGTCATGTACGCGCCCATCAACTCACCCAATTATCATATGGGCATGGACTTTCTGGTCCTCAGCTTCGTTGTGGTGGTTGTGGGTGGCATGGGCTCTTTGCCCGGTGCGGTGCTGGCGGGTTTTATGCTTGGCATTCTGGAAAGCCTCGCATCCCTGACCGAAGTGAAAGCCGTCATCCCCGGCATCGACCAGATCATCATTTATGTGGTCGCCATTATCATCTTGCTGACACGTCCCCGTGGCCTAATGGGCCGCAAAGGTGTGATGGAGGAATAGAACATGTTTGGACTAGAAAAACGCGATACCCGCCTGCTGATCGTTGTCGCCGTCATGGCGCTTGCAGCCCCTTTCCTGCTGAACCCCTTTCCGACAGCATCGGCGATGGCACAGTTCAACGCTGGCTATCCCGACCTGATGCAGCGCTTTGTGATCTTCGGCATTCTGGCGATTGGCTTTAACCTGCTCTTTGGTCTCACGGGCTACCTCAGCTTTGGTCACGCTGCTTTCCTGGGTGTGGGGTCTTATTCAGCCGTTTGGATGTTCAAGCTTCTGGGATACAACATCATCCCCGGAATCTTTCTTTCGATTGTTGTTTCGGGCATTTTCGCACTGGCGATCGGATACATATCCCTGCGGCGCTCCGGGATCTACTTTTCAATCTTGACGCTTGCTTTCGCTCAGATGCTGTTCGCCATCGCATATTCCGACCTGATCGGGCGTTTTTTCGGCACGCCGATCACCAATGGCGAGACTGGATTGCAGGTCTATACCTCTGATCCGCAGTATTTCCACAACGATGCGCTGCCCAATATTCCGCATTTGTTCGGGCAGGAAATGCAATCAACCTACACGATGGATGTTGGGGGCTGGAGCTTTGATTTCTCTACCGGCTATTACCTCTGTGCAATCATCATGCTCTTGGCCTTTTACCTCGCCATCCGCATATTTCGCTCGCCTTTCGGGATGATGCTGCGCGCGGTGAAATCAAACCAGCAGCGGATGAATTACACAGGGCTGAACACCCGGCCCTACACGCTGGCAGCATTTGTAATCTCGGGCATGTATGCCGGCCTTGCGGGGGGGCTGCTGGCCTCAATGGATCCGCTTGCCGGGGCCGAACGGATGCAATGGACCGCCTCTGGCGAGGTTGTCCTGATGACCATCCTTGGCGGTGCTGGCACGTTGATCGGACCTGTCCTTGGTGCTGGCTTTATCAAGTACTTCGAAAACATCTTTGCCAAGATCAACGACAACGTGCTGCACAGCTGGTTTTCTTTCATGCCCGACGGGCTTGAGGACTTCATGGTGTTTATCATTCACCCGTTTGTGGGCAAAGGCTGGCATTTGACGCTTGGTCTGATGTTCATGCTGGTTGTGATCTTCCTGCCCGGCGGTCTTGTCGAAGGGGGCCAACGCATCGGCCGTCTGCTGAAACGCAAAAAACCATCGGACGACACCGCCGATGGCAAAACAACCCCCGCAGAATAAGGAGCAACCGCAGATGGCCATTCTTGAGGTTAAAAACGTCGGCAAACGCTTTGGGGGTCTTCAGGCCTTGGGCGATGTCAATCTGAACATCGAAGAAAACACAGTTCACGCGATCATCGGCCCCAATGGCGCTGGCAAGTCGACACTGCTGAATTGTCTTGTCGGCAAACTGATCCCTGACACGGGGTCGGTCATGTTCGACGGTCAATCGGTCTTGGGCCGCAAGCCCTATGAGATAAACCAGATGGGCATTTCACGGGTCTTTCAGACGCCTGAGATTTTTGGCGATCTGACGGTCCTGGAGAACATGCTGATCCCCTGCTTTGCCAAACGTGACGGGGCATTTCGGATGCATGCAATCGAAAGCGTGATGAACGAAAAAGAGATCTACGACAAAGCAATGCACATGCTTGAGGAGATGAAACTGGTCGAAAAACGCGACATGCATTCGGCCTCCATGTCACGTGGTGACAAGAGGCGGCTTGAGATTGCGATGTGTCTGGCGCAGGACCCGCGCCTGTTGCTGCTGGATGAACCCACCGCTGGAATGGCGCGGGCGGACACCAACAATACCATTGATCTGCTCAAACAGATCAAGGAGGAACGCGACATTACCATCGCGATAATCGAACACGACATGCATGTGGTGTTTTCGCTGGCCGAACGCATCACCGTGCTCGCGCAGGGCACGCCGCTGGTCGAAGACACACCCGACAAGATCAAAGGCAACCCCAAAGTGCGTGAAGCGTATCTGGGCGAGAGCCAAGACGCGGCCTGAAAGAGGGAGGACCGCGCGTCCACCTGACGACACATCCGCAAAAGGAATAGACATGACAACCCAAACCATTGAACGCAACGCCAATCATGCCGCCACGGCCCCCGCATTTCTGTCAGTCTGGGACCTGCACGCCTATTACGGCGAAAGCTACATCGTGCAAGGCGTCAGCTTTAACGTACACGAAGGCGAAATTCTGGCGTTGTTGGGCCGAAACGGCGCGGGCAAAACATCCACCTTGCGCGCCATTGCCCGGTTGGACAGTCCCGAGGCGCGCAAAGGCGAAATCTGGCTTGACCACCAACCGCTGCACAACATGGCCAGCCATCAGGCCTCTGCTGCCGGTATCGCGCTGGTACCCGAAGATCGCCGTATCATTGCGGGCCTGACCGTTGAAGAAAACCTGAAACTGGCGCAAATCGCGCCGCCCATTGGCTGGTCACTTGAGCGGATATACGACCTTTTTCCACGTCTCGGCGAACGCAAATCCCAAGAAGGCATCACATTGTCCGGGGGCGAACAGCAAATGCTCGCCATCGCTCGCGCCCTGGCGCGCGACATCAAAGTGTTGCTGCTGGATGAACCCTATGAAGGGCTGGCCCCGGTGATCGTGGACGAGATCGAAAAGACGCTTTCGCTGATCAAGGATCAGGGCATCACCACGATCCTCGTCGAACAGAACGCGGTGCGGGCGCTGAAACTGGCTGACCGCGCGGTGATACTTGATACCGGTGGCATTGTCTTTGACGGCACCGCTGCCGAAGTGCTGGAAAACGCCGAACTGCGGGCAGAATATCTGGCGATCTGATCCGCCCATTTCCATGCACCCTTTCTTAAATACCGAAACCAGAGGCTCCAGCGGGCGCATCTGGTTTTGGTTTGATGCCAAACCTGGCAATGCGACCCTGGAAAATTTCCGATTTTCCATACCGGACAGGGCCGAAATTTACCGACATAACTGGCGGCTTTCCTTGGCACCGCCCATGTCTTATAAGCATGGAAATGGCAGAGCATATACCAACAATGCCAACCCAAACGGTTGAGGAAAACATGACAAAAAATACCCATGATTCAGATGTCGCTTTCATTCGGGCATTGGCCGAATTGCTGAACGAAAACGACCTGACAGAATTGCAGGTCAAGCGTGACTATGCAGAAGACGACAGTCTGAACGTGCGCGTCAGCCGCAAACCTCCACAACAAATCATGGCGCCGCAGCAGATGCACGCGGCACCAGCCCCGACCGCGCAACCTCATGCGCCCTCAGTATCACCTGCCCCAGCAGCCGGTAACGATGGCCCCGCAGATCCCGCAGATCACCCCGGTGCCGTGACCTCACCCATGGTCGGCACGGTCTATATGCAGGGCGAACCAGGTGCGCCTGCGTTCATCTCGGTTGGTGCAACTGTCGCAGAGGGTGACACATTGCTGATCGTTGAGGCAATGAAGACCATGAACCACATCCCCGCCCCCCGCTCAGGCACAGTCAAGCGCATCATCGTGGGTGATGGCGATGCGGTCGAATTCGGTGCGCCTCTTGTGATCCTCGAATAGGGCGCTGACAATGTTCAACAAAATCCTTGTCGCAAACCGGGGCGAGATTGCCCTGCGCGTCATCCGCGCCGCCCGTGAAATGGGTGTCAAATCCGTCGCTGTGCATTCAACGGCGGACAGTGACGCGATGCATGTGCGGATGGCGGACGAATCTGTCTGCATCGGCCCGCCATCAAGCCAGCAATCCTATCTCTCGATCCCTGCCATCATCGCTGCTTGCGAAATCACTGGTGCCGAAGCGATCCACCCCGGCTATGGTTTTCTGTCAGAGAACGCCGGTTTTGTGCAGGTGATTGAGGATCATGGCCTTACCTTTATTGGCCCCACAGCAGAACACATTCGCATCATGGGCGACAAGATTACTGCCAAGGATACGATGAAAAAGCTCGGGGTGCCCTGCGTTCCGGGATCAGAGGGCGGTGTGGCCACCCTTGATGAGGCAAAAAAGCTGGGTGCCGAAATCGGGTATCCGGTGATCATCAAAGCCACCGCCGGTGGCGGCGGCAAAGGCATGAAAGTTGCCCAGACCGCCAGGGATATGGAACGCGCCTTTCAGACTGCGCGCGCAGAAGGCAAGTCAAACTTTGGCAACGACGAAGTCTATATTGAGAAATATCTGACCACGCCCCGCCACATTGAAATTCAGGTCTTTGGCGATGGCAAGGGCCGCGCTGTGCATCTGGGCGAACGCGATTGTTCGCTGCAACGCCGCCACCAGAAAGTGTTTGAAGAAGCCCCCGGCCCCTCGATCAGCGCCGAAGAACGCGCACGGATTGGCAAAGTCTGCGCCGATGCGATGGCTGATATCAATTACATTGGCGCTGGCACCATCGAGTTCCTCTATGAGAACGGCGAATTCTATTTCATCGAAATGAACACCCGCCTGCAGGTGGAACACCCCGTAACCGAAGGCATTTTTGGCGTCGATCTGGTGCGCGAGCAGATCCGCGTCGCATCTGGCTTGCCGATGGAATTCACGCAGGAAAACCTCAAAATCAACGGTCACGCCATCGAAGTGCGGCTGAATGCTGAGAAACTGCCAAATTTCCGCCCCTCACCCGGTCGGATCAGCCAGTATCATGCCCCCGGAGGTCTCGGTGTGCGGATGGATTCCGCCTTGTATGACGGCTATTTCATCCCTCCCTATTACGACAGCCTGATTGGCAAGCTGATCGTTCATGGCCGTGACCGCCCCGAAGCCCTCGCCCGGTTGGGACGCGCCCTGGGCGAGTTGATCATTGATGGCGTCGATACTACGATTCCGCTGTTCCGCGCCTTGCTGGAAGAAGAAGCGGTCCAAACCGGCGCTTACAACATCCACTGGTTGGAACATTGGCTGGAAACCAACCTCGGAGAAGCCTGATCTGCAATGACTGAGCTGACGCCGGAACTGTTGTTGCACGGCTATTCCATTGGAATTTTTCCAATGGCCGAACACAGGGACGATCCAGAGATTTTCTGGGTCGATCCGCGCCGCCGAGGGGTGATGCCGCTTGATGGCTTTCACCTGTCGCGCTCTTTAATCAAAGACATGCGGCGGACGGCGTTCACCACCAGTATTGATCAGAATTTTGCAGGCGTCGTTGCGGGATGCGCGGACCGTACCGACACTTGGATCAACGAGGAAATATCGAACATATACAGTGCACTACATGAAAAAGGTCATGCACATTCGGTTGAGATTTGGAACGGCGAAATGCTCGTTGGCGGTGTCTATGGGGTCACATTGGGCACTGCTTTTTTTGGGGAAAGCATGTTTTCACGGCGCACAAACGCCTCGAAAATGGCACTTGCGGTGCTTGTGGACCGTTTGATCCGCGCCGGGTTTACACTGTTTGATACGCAGTTTCTGACCGCGCATCTGGCCTCGCTGGGTGCAGTTGAAGTCACCAAAGCGGCCTATCATGCAGAACTGGACCGGGCCAAATCAGGGTGTGCGCTGTTTGCAGCCCCGCCGCCCACGACCATTTACGATGTCGTACAGCGCATGACCCACACATCGTAGCGTTGATGCTCCATCGCGGAAAGCGCTGGCGAGGATGCAATCATCCAACCCGAAAACACCGTTCCGGACTTACCTCTTTCGGATATTTCGAGGGCGGCATAGGCGTTGCCAGCCGGGTTGCCGGCCGGATAACGGCAATCAGACATCACAATTTGCAAGGTGCCAAGGGTCGCGGATTGACCTGAGATCAACTCGATATCTGTGGTCTGGCCGGATGTCTTGTCCAAAGCGCGCAGCACCCCACCCGGTGCCGACGTCACTTGTTGCGCCCCAAGCGGGGACGCAAGGAAAGGCAGCAATATCAAAGACTTCCACATCATGCAGTTCCAATTTGACATCAATTTATGTGTTCGAAGCGGGCAAAGCCCGGTCTTATTCCGGGCTCCATGCCTCGTAGTCGGAACGGTCCGCTGGATTTGCCTGACGGATCGACCCGGCGGGTGCATAGGCCAGCGCAGTGCCGGTCAGGTTCTCCACATGGGGTTTTTCCCACTTTTTATGGATCAAAGGCTTTTCTGTCGGCGTCTCATCCCATGTGTGGTGCAGCCAGCCGTGCCAATCGGGATTCACCCGGCTTGCTTCCATTTCACCATTAAAGATAACCCACCGCCTGCTGTCGTCTGCATTGCGGTAATAAAAATTGCCCTGATCATCCTCACCCACCTTGGTGCCCTTGCGCCAGGTATAAAGCTGGGTGTTCAACGTCTGGCCATCCCACCACGTGAGCGCCCTGAAAACTGATTTGAGAATGCCCATTGGTGGTCTCCGCTCTTGTTGATTTTCTTATGCACCATGGCGCGCGCGGCGTCCAGCCTGCGCCGATGTGTTGCAGCAAAGACTCCCCTCTTCAAAAGTCAGCAGCGGTTTGCTGTCAAAGCTCTTGGCCTGTTCACCCGGCCCCCTTAATGTTTCCAAAACGGAGACAGTCCTCATGGCAGCCAAGACCAAACTCAAAACAAAGTCAAAAACCACGGTCAAAAAGACGGCTCATGTTGCAGAATGTCATGGGGTCAAGGTGCCCGATAGCCCCATGATCACGCCAGGACGCGTCGAGCGGATCAATGCTGCACGCTATGAAGGTCAGGAAATCGCGGGGGCTTTGGAAGTCATTCGTGCGGGTGATCATGTGCTGGAACTGGGCGCGGGATTGGGTCTGGTCGGTGCGATTGCCGCCAAAAGCGGCAAGCCAGCCAAAGTGCTATCGTTTGAGGCGAACCCAAACCTGATCGAACATATCAATGCGCTTTATCACCTTAATGGCATTACCAAAAAGATCGAGGTACGCAATCAGGTGCTGATGAGCGCGCCGAATGCGCCCGACACGATGGCGTTTCATATTCGCAATTCCTTTCTTGGATCCTCGCTGATTGACGCGGAAGGCAAGGCCACCACCCGTGTTGATGTGCCCACAGCCGATTACGCCAAGATCCACGCCGATTTCAAACCCGATGTTCTGTTGATGGACATTGAAGGGGGCGAACTGGACTTCCTGCGTCATGCATCGCTGGATGGTGTGCGCGCCATTGTGATTGAATTCCACCCCAATGCGTACGGAAGGGAGGGGATACAGGAATGCAAATCCATCCTCCAGGCGGCAGGATTTGCCAAACTTAACAGCCACAGCACGCGACTTGTCTGGACCTGCACCTTTGATACCAGCCTGCAGCCTCCTGATCCGGACAGCGGTTGGGCTACGGAAAAGCAGACGTTGGAAAACGCGGTTATCGTGCCCCCAAGCGAACAGAATTTCGTGCAAGAGGCGGGTGTGTTGCATGCCGATGGGTCCTACTGCAGTTCCGGGGCGCTCTGGCGCAACAAACGCGCGCTGACCGTGGTGCCGAAAATGCCGAAAGGTGATCTGATGACGCGAAAAGGCACCTGGCTTTGGGGCGGGTTGCTTTGGATGCACTTTGGTCACTTTCTGGTCGAAAGCACTGCACGGCTCTGGGCACTTGAGGCGCTGGATGAACCGATTGAAGGCATTCTTTTTGCCCCCAAACGTCCCCGCAATGGCAGCGAAGTGCACGCGTTTCAGCATGAATTTGTAAAATTGATGGGCTCTGACGTACCCGTTGTCTGCCTTGATGCACCAACACGCGTGGAGCGCCTGATTGTGCCGGGTCAGGGGTTTGGGCTTGGGGCAATAATCGACGGGACACAACAGTTCCGCGATGCCATTGCCCGGACTTTTGCCAAGGATATCAAAGCGAAAGGCCCAAAGAAAATCTATATTAGCCGCAGCAGCCTGCCCGCCCGGCGTGGCAATCTGATTGGCGAAGCGGAGCTTGAAGCGGAGTTGACCAAGCAGGGATATACCATATTCCACCCCCAAAAGCACGACCTGAGCACCCAGATTGCCACCTACAAGGCCGCGCAGCAGATCATCGCCGCCGAAGGCTCAGCGCTGCATCTTTTGGCAATGGTGGCAGAGGCAAAACAAGAGGTGGCAATCATTGTGCGCCGCCCTTCGGGGGCGACCCGGCAATTGGAAAGGCACTTAAAATCGTTCGCCGGTATCACACCTCTTACGCTTAACCGGTTGACCCGCTCCTGGAAACCCACAGGTCCGGCAAGATCGCGGCTCTGGATGGGGGAGCTGGACATGCCCGCATTACAAAAGGATTTGGCTGATGCAGGATTTATCACGTCCAGCAGGTCCAAATGGAAATCACTGAACCGGGATGATGTCAGTGCCCGTTTGGGTGAAAAGTTTGAAGAAGTCAGCTCGGCAGCAGTGCAGTGACTTCGATCTCGATCCGGTATTTCGGGTCGATCGTCCCGCATTCGATCATTGTGGCGGCCGGTGGGTTTTCGCCAAAAACCTCTGACAGGATTGGCCAGCAAGGTTCAAATTCGGTCCGGTCCGGCAATATATAGGTGACCCGCACCACATGCGCAAAATCGGTGCCTGCTTCTTCCAACGCGGCCTTTATCGTCGCCAATGCCGAACGACATTGTGCAACTACGTCAGACCCCTGCCCGACGGTTCCCGCAACATGAACCCAGCCGCCTGCGACAACGGCCCGGCAATAGCCAACTTTGGCCTCAAATTCGCCACCTGATGAGATGCGTTTCATAAGCTCACTTTTCAACAGATCAAGCCGTTCCGAATGACAGCAAAGGGCACCTCATCCCGACAGCGGGTCTGGATGATGCTACGTCGCGCAGAAACGGATATGGCCCTGTCTCTATCTTCGAAAACCACCGAAAAATATTCGTCTACCCCGCCGAGGCCGGTTCTTTTTCAGCATCAGCATGGATCATCAGAGGTGCCGCATCGGACATCACCGCCTCTTCGTTCACGACCACTTCGGTCACGCTGTCCAATCCGGGCAGATCGAACATCGTGTTCAACAGAATATCCTCAAGGATCGACCGCAAGCCACGTGCACCTGTTTTCCGTTCAATGGCGCGTTTGGCAATCGCCACCAGCGCATCATCGGTAAAGGTCAATGCCGTGTCTTCGAGTTCAAACAGACGCTGGTATTGTTTGACCAACGCGTTCTTGGGCTGCGTCAGGATCGTGACAAGCGCGTCTTCATCCAGATCCTCAAGCGTTGCCAAAACCGGCAAACGGCCCACGAATTCCGGGATAAGACCAAATTTCAACAGATCTTCTGGTTCCAGATCTGTGAAAATCTCTCCAACGCCGCGCGCGTCCTTGTCGCGCACGTCGGCACCAAAGCCCATGGCCGATCCTTTGCCCCGTGCAGCAATGATACGGTCAAGACCCGCAAAGGCCCCGCCACAGATGAACAGGATGTTGGTGGTGTCCACCTGCAAGAACTCCTGCTGTGGATGCTTGCGCCCGCCTTGGGGTGGCACGGACGCGACCGTGCCTTCCATCAACTTCAACAGCGCCTGCTGCACGCCCTCGCCCGATACGTCACGGGTGATCGACGGGTTCTCAGACTTGCGGGTGATTTTATCCACTTCGTCAATATAGACGATGCCACGCTGCGCGCGCTCGACATTGTATTCGGACGATTGCAACAGTTTAAGGATAATGTTTTCAACGTCTTCGCCCACATAACCTGCTTCGGTCAATGTAGTTGCATCGGCCATGGTGAACGGCACATCCAAAATCCGTGCAAGCGTCTGAGCCAGCAACGTCTTGCCGCAGCCCGTCGGGCCGATCAGCAGGATGTTGGATTTCGCCAGCTCGATATCCCCACCCTTTTGCGCATGATTCAGGCGTTTATAGTGATTGTGAACCGCAACCGAGAGCACCTTTTTCGCGTTTGCCTGACCGATCACGTAATCGTCCAGCACATCGCAAATGTCCTTGGGTGTCGGCACGCCATCTGTCGACTTGAGGCCAGATGCCTTGGTTTCCTCGCGGATGATGTCCATGCACAATTCGACGCATTCATCACAGATGAACACGGTCGGCCCCGCAATCAGCTTGCGCACCTCATGCTGGCTCTTCCCGCAAAAGCTGCAGTAGAGGGTATTTTTGCTGTCGCCGCCGGAAGAATTCGCCATTTTAACCCTTTCAGGTCATCGTTTCGAGTGCGCCCAAATCAGGGCCTTGCGATTTGGCCCCAACCCTAGGCCAGTGCCCCCGGCGCTACAATCGCAAAATCGTCAGTTGCGAGACAGCGCCGGGAACAAATTTTATTTACCCTTCTTGCCCTTTTCCGGGGCGTCAGGGTCATCCGCTTTGCCACGGCTTTCCACTATCTCGTCGATCAGGCCCCAATCTTTGGCCTGTTCGGGAGACATGAAATTGTCGCGTTCAAGCGCTTCTTCAACTTTCTTCAGAGTCTGACCCGTATGCTTAACGTAGATCTCATTCAACCGCGTTTTCAGCTTTTGGGTTTCCTGCGCGTGGATCATGATATCCGTCGCCTGACCCTGATATCCGCCCGACGGCTGGTGCACCATCACGCGAGAATTCGGCAACGAGAATCGCATGTCTTTTTGCCCTGCGGTCAGCAGCAAAGACCCCATCGAGGCCGCCTGCCCGATAACCAGCGTGCTGACTTTGGGTTTGATGTATTGCATCGTGTCATAGATCGACAGTCCAGAGGTTACAACACCACCAGGACTGTTGATATACATGGAAATTTCCTTGGAGGGATTTTCCGCCTCAAGGTGCAGCAGCTGCGCCACGACCAGCGTGGACATACTGTCGTGCACCGGACCTGAGATAAAAATGATCCGCTCTTTGAGCAGTCGCGAAAAGATGTCGTAGGCGCGTTCACCACGGCTGGTTTGTTCAACCACCATGGGGACGAGCGTGTTCATATAGGTGTCGATAGGATCGTTCATGTATGCCTGCCTGATTTGCCGTTCGCAGGACCATACCCGCAGAACCCTTACCCAGAGATTAGTCGCGGGGGATTAGGGGTTCAAGGGGGGCCGTGTGATCACGCCCTGCCTGAACGACATAATCAGGGGCGCTTACGGGGCAGTTGATTTCAGATAGGCAATCACAGCGGCAACATCCGCTTCCTTTCTGAGTCCGGCAAAAGACATCTTTGTGCCCTTGAGATAATCCTTGGGTTTGGTCAGAAACGCCGACAATTCGGTTTCGGTCCAGACCAATCCGCTTTCTGATGCTGCCTGCAGTGCTTTGGAGTATTTGAAACCGTCTATGGCTCCCGCGTTGCCGTCCACAATCCCTGTCAGGATCGGACCGACACGGTTCTTGGCACCCTCACCCACCTGATGGCAGGCTTTGCATTTCTTGAACACCTTCTCACCTGCCTCAATGAGCGCGGGATCACCTGTTTCTGGCGTTTCCACGGTCTCTTGCGGGGTTTCTGGTGCAGTGACGCCGATATCGACCATTTCCGCAGCCTTTGCAGCGGTCTCTTCTGGTGTCACATCCAACACGGCCGCCCGCATGGTGATTTTAACGTTGTCCTTGCAGTTTTCCATGCAGGGTTCTCCTGTGAAAACAGCCAATTCTGTCTCTGGTCGATCATCGGGCTTGAACGCGTCTTCATTCGGCAATCGGGTCTGCACAAAATTCTCTGAGGACAGCTCAAATTCATCATCGACTTCGTCATTGAGATACAAAAGATACGCGGTGATCGCATAGACCTCGTCGGCCTCAAGCGACTGCGCCTCGCCAAAGGGCATGGCCCGGTTCACATAGTCATAAACCGTTGAAAGATATGGCCAATAACTGCCGATTGTCTTGACCGGGCGGCTGTCTGTCAGGCTGTCCTGACCACCCGCAAGCACCGGCCAGCGACCTGCACCTTCTCCGAATACGCCATGACAGACTGCGCATTTGGCGGCGAATATCTTGTCACCCTGTTCCACGGTGCCGCTGCCCGCGGGCAAGCCCACACCATCGGGCCGCACGTCAATGTCCCAGACTGCAATCTCGTCTTCGCTGACCGTCTGCCCCAACCCCAGCGGCTCTGCCCCTGCGGGCCCGGCAAAAAGCGCGGCAACACATACGCCTTTAAGAAATCTCAACATTTTCCGCTCTCCCGTCTGCATCCACGGCCCAGGTCTGAATTCCGTTGTTATGATAAATCGAATTCACACCGCGCACCGCGCGCAATGCTTCCTTTGTGGGCTGGACATAGCCAGTGCTGTCATGGGCACGGCTTTGCAGCAGCAAGGACGATCCGTCCCAGTCAAATTCATAGTAAAACCGATGCATGGACTTCATCAGGCTTGGCCCGTCCATCCGGGCCTGATGCCAGTTCATGCCGCCATCAATGGTGACATCCACACGTGGAATCGTGCCACGCCCGGACCACGCCACGCCGGTCAGCACGGTTGGCCCCGGCCCATGGGTGATCGGTGCTTGCGGGCTGGGGTTGGTGATGACGGACTTTGCGTCCATCTCCCAGGTAAAGCGCCGCGCCACGCCATCTTCCAACAGATCGGTGTATTTGCTGGTCTCTTCGCGGTGATGCCAGGGCTGATCGCCCACCTCGATGCGGCGCAACCATTTGATCCACATGTTGCCTTCCCAACCCGGTACAACCAGCCGTACTGGATAGCCTTGTTCGGCACGCAATGCCTCGCCATTCATCTTGAAAGCGACCAAGCAATCGTCCAGTGCCTTTTCCATCGGGATCGACCGGGTCATCGCCGCTGCGTCTGCACCTTCGACCAAAAGCCATTTACCAGAGGGCTTTACGCCCGCTTCTTCAAGTAAAAGGCGCAAGGGAACCCCGGTGTACATCACATTGTGGATCATGCCGTGGGTGAACTGACAGCCGTTTAACTGTGCGCCGCGCCATTCCATCCCTGAATTGGCCGCACATTCCAGAAAGTACACGTGGTTCTCGCGGGGAAACCGTTTGAGGTCTTCCATTGTGAACACCAACGGCTTGTCAACAAGACCGTGGATCATCAGACGGTGCATCGCCGGATCAACCCGCGCCACGCCGCCGTGATGACGTTCAAAGCACAGGCCGTTTGGTGTAATGATCCCATCGAGATCATGCAGCGGGGTAAAGTTGATCGACGACACCGGATCGGCGGTCAACCATTCGACGCTGCGCCGTTTGACATCCTTTTCATACTCCGACGGCAGGCCGTAAGGTGCGACGTCCACACCATCGCCCAGCTCCTGCATCCACGGTTGTACCGCAATGGCCGGATCTTTGGCCGAGGCGGCAGTTGCCAGCCCCGCCCCCGTTGCCGCAGCCCCGGTCAGGAACGCCCGCCTGCTTGGCTTTTTACCCTTGAATGAAAATGTCATGATGGCTTCCCCACATATTTACAAATTCAACTTATTGAATTTATCAGGTCCTGAGAACCCCCAAACTCAGATAAATTCAGTCTGGCAGCACAACATCAACCGGCGTCCGTGCGCCCGTATCTACTGTCCCCAACTTGCTGATGTGGCTTTCGACCACGTCCCAAATCGGCGGGCCCTCGGTGCTTTCATTGACGCTGGCCCATCCTGCCACGACATAACTGCGCGAGGGGTCAATCGCTTCACCTGACGACAACAGGGTCATTTCACTGACCCGTTCGCCCTGAGGCTTGGCGATGTCCATCTTAAAGCCCATGCCACCAACCCGCACCATGTCACCGCCTTGCTGGTAATATGGATCAGGATTGAACAGGTTGTCGCCCACATCTTCCAACACCACTTTCAGGAATTCACCGGTCATTTCAGTGCGGTAGGCATTCGGATAGGTCATGGCAGTGACGTTGAAAATATCCTCGCGGGTGATGTCCTGACCCGGCAAGATCGACGGCCCCCAGCGCACACCGGGCGACAGCGCAATTTCTGCGTCCCGTTCCGACAGCAAAGCATCGCAAATCAGATCGTCCCATGTGCCATTGAAATTGCCGCGGCGGTACAAAAGCGCATCGGATTTGCCAACCACATGGGTGAGATCATCAAGGAACGGCGCGCGCTGCGCATCAATCAAAGCGGTCACGGCAGGGTCAGGCGCGATCAGATCGCTGAAGATCGGGATCAACTTGTGCTTGATGCCCATCATCTTGCCGTCGCGCACGTCCAGATCGACGCGCGATACGAATTTGCCATTGGATCCTGAGGCGATGATATGGGTCTGCCCAACCAGCACGGGTTCGGGCAGCGCGTCATGGGTATGGCCCGAAAGGATCACGTCAATGCCTTTGACGATCCCGGCCATTTTCTTGTCCACGTCAAAGCCATTATGGCTGAGACACACCACCAATTCCGCGCCTGCTGCGCGGACCTCATCCACCATTTCCTGCATGTGCTCATCGCGGATGCCGAACGAGTATTCAGGGAACATCCAACCCGGATTGGCGATGGGCATGTATGGGAACGCTTGTCCTATTACAGCAATTTTAACGCCGCCGCGCTCAAAAAACTCATATGGCTTGAACAATTCCGATGGTTCATCCCATTCGGCGTCAAAGATGTTTTGACCAAGCGCCGCAAAGGGCAACCCTTCGACGATCTCTTGCACACGCTCTGATCCCAGGGTGAATTCCCAGTGGAATGTCATCGCATCAGGCTTCAGTGCGTTCATCACATTGACCATGTCCTGGCCTTGGGTCTTGAGACAGGTCATCGAGCCGTGCCACGTGTCGCCGCCATCAAGTAGCAGCGCATCAGGCCGGTCTGAGCGAATGGCATTCAAAACGGTCGCGACCCGGTCCAGGCCGCCCACTTTACCGTAAGCCTGGGCATGGGTCACGAAATCATCGTAGGTCAACGCATAGTCCATCGGCGTGCCGCCACCGACACCGTAGCGCACGCGAAATTCCTCGCCCGTTAGGTGGGGCACTTTGCCCTTGTTGTCGCCGACACCAATGTTCACGGAAGGCTCGCGGAAATAAATCGGTTTGAGTTGTCCGTGAATGTCCGTGACATGCATCAAGGTTACGTTGCCGAAGGTTTCAAATTCCAGCAGCGCGTCCTGATCAAAGCGGTCCTGAGCGGCCAGTCGCGCCCAATTGCCAAAGCCAGAGCCGCCGTAAATTGAGGCCGCAGCCATGGACATTTGCAAAAAATCACGACGCGACAACATTGATCAGGCTCCGTTCATTGGGTGCAAGGGACTGAACCGACCCCAAGAATTCGGGGTCAGTATCATGTCTGTATTACGTCGGTATGGCTTTAGTTGCGGACGGAAGGTGCCTCTACCGACAGACCGTTGCCACGGCTCGCCACATAAAGTTCAAGCGCAATAAATTCCGCGCTGCCGGGATTGAAGGTCTCGGCCCGCGTATCGCGGATGCAGCCTTTGAACCGGGAATGCGATCCGTTCAACTTGGTATTCTTCAGGCGGTACACCGGAAACCCGTTGATCTGACCTTGGCTCAGGTGATCCGCGCGGATCATGTTGCCATAGTTATCTTCGTGGCAATTCGCGCAGGACAGTTCAAGCTGGCCATAGCGGGTGTAGTACATCTCTTTGCCCTGCTCCCACGTGCTTTGGGCGGGGCCGTCAATGGCCACATTCACCGGCATGCCGCGCGATTGCACCGAAATCAGCGCCTCCATCGAGATGATGTCGGTCTTGTCATACTTCCAAGGCTCCGCACCCATCTGGTTTTCGCGGCAATCGTTGATCTGCATCGCCAAGGTGCGCACTTCTCCAGCGCTTTCGTTCCACTTGGGATAGGTCGCGCGCACGCCCTTCATGCTGGTTTCAACGTCTTCGTGGCATGATGAGCAAGATTTGCCTTCGGACCCTTCGACGGCGTTCCAGGATTCAATCGCCTGATCAACAAAGATCATGCCGGGGTTGTCGAAGTCATCCATTTGCAGAACCTGGGTTTCATCCGACCGGAAACGCCAGCCAGACAACACCTCATCCCCCAGCACGCCCTCAAGGTGGGCGGGGGCCGGAACCTTGGTCATGATCTCGATTTCATCGTTGATGACCAGTTCCGCTTCCTCATCCGCAAAGCCTGCCAATGGCACGGCGACCAGAAGTGCTGCGACCGCTGTCATAGCCTTGAATTTCATAGCGTTTCCTCCCTGTTCCATACGTCGTTGAAGACCCTTGCGGATCATTCAATCGCGATGGATTTTGTTTCTTCGTAGACGCTTCCGTCGTCGTCGTACCATGTGAACTTGAACTCGCCTGCCTCTGGCACGGTTGCGTCAAATTCAAAGTATGGGTTGGTCGACATGGCCGGTTCCATCGTCACATCGATGATGTTCTGGCCGTTGAAATCGCAAGTAAACCGGTTGATGATCGACCGTGGAATGAGGTTGCCATCGCTGTCTTTGCGCTGACCTGATTCCATCGGGTGACTGATCAGGGTTTTGATCGTCACCACATCCCCAGCCGCTGCCTTTTTCGGGACTTTGACGCGGGGTGTTACACCTTCTGCCATGTTCTAGTTCTCCTCGATGAGGGGACGCGCGGGCTTAACCGCCGCAGCCCCCGATTGTGACTTTGACCTCGGCGCTGGTGCGGGCAAATGTGCCGTCTTCCAGTTTGGCGATGGCGACGACATCCTGACTTTTGGCCAGACGGATGCGGGTAGAGGCCGCACGTTTGCCGGCCAATGGGCCAAAGTTGAAGGTGCCTGCTGGGGGTGTCGGATTGCCGGTGGCCAAAAGCATGATCGCGCTTGCGCCCGGTGCTTCGACCTCGATCGGGACGGTGTTGCCGTTCTCGGCGATCTCGGGCGCCGTCAATGTGACGCCTGTGTCTGCCATTTCAGCCCCACCAGTGAATTCGGCGATCAGTTCATCAACTGTTGCGGCAGATGCCCCCATTGGCAGGGTGATCAGGGCAAGCGCGCCCAGTCCCAACCCCAGTGTTTCACGTCTTGAGAAATCCATCGTTCTCTCCTTTATCCTGAAAAGGCGCAATTGCGCTCTAGTCCTTGAGCGTGGCAAGGAATGCCACAACATCCTCGATCATCTGCGCATCCAACAACGGCGGCAGCGGTTCGGATGCGGCATCACCGGTATAAGCGTCACCGGGCCGGATGTATCCGGAAGTTTTGTAATATGAAGGCATCATCGTGCCTTCAAAGGTCATCTTGGAATTCGCAAGAATGCCGCGCAATTCTGCTTCGGTCCAGCGGTCCCCGGCCCCATCGAGCGGCGGGCCAATTTCACCCTGAAACGCAACGTCGGACAGCGCACCAACCTGATGGCAGGCCACGCAGTTGCCTTGTTTCTTGTCACCAACAATTGCCGCGCCATTTGCGGCATCCCCTGCCACACCGGACAGCGACACCTCGACAGCGCCGGCATCATCAAATGCCACATCTGTGGGTGCGACCATCTCTGCCGCCGCCATGCCAGCACCTGACGCGAATGCTGCCGCTACGATCCATTTCATCATTGCAATCGTCTCCTCCCGAGTTCGATCACATCTGCGTGTGATCTTTGTTGTCTCACCCTAAGTCAGCGCGGCCCGAAAGCGCAAGAACAAATTCAAATATTTGAATGGCTATTGATTGAGCCGCCATTCAGTCCGTAGTACCATCGTCACGTTCCTTGATCATACGGGCATGGTAGCGCTGGAAATCTTCATCCCCATCAAGGGCATAGCGTTTCTCGTTGACCCAGGTGAACATATCAAGCGTCGTCCCTCGGCTGAACGCACCGGGCATTACCGCCACCGCCGCACGGGGGGCTTTCGCATCTTCTGGCACCTCTTCGGGCAGGAACATCAACGTGGGCGTAAACAGAATCCCCCATTTACGCGCCATGTCTTTTTCCCTCAACGTCTCGCCGTCAAAATCAGTCACTTCAATGTCGCCATGCAGGTTCAGCTGTACGACAAAATAGTTGTCCGTGATGTAGTCCGCGACAACTGGCTGTGGGTACACTTCCTCGTGCATCTTGGAGCAATAGACGCAGCCGCGCTGTTCAAACATCAACAGCAAACGCTTGCCCTCGCCATTGGCCTCGTCCAAGTCGTCGCGCAGGTCTTTGAATGTGTCGCGCATCCACGGCGCTTTGTGCAGGCCATCGTCGCCCAGTTCCGCCGCCCAGAGCGGCAGCGCGATCAGCATGGCAGAAATGAAAGCTAGAAGTCTCATGGCTGTCTCCTTTTTTATCAACCTAGTGAGGTGAAGGCCGGGAACCAGCGGATCATTGCATCCGCAATCAGACGTACCCCCCCTGTGACGATCAGAAGCGCGAACAAGATCAGCATTGCACCCATGATCTTTTCCACGCGAACGACCAGCGCACGGTTGCGCGCGGCCCAGTTCAGAAACGGTTTGGCAAAAACCGCAGCAACAACGAACGGCGCGGTCATGCCAAGCCCGTATACCAGCAACAGCAAACCACCGCGCCAGATTTCGCCCATGCCCGATGCGATCATCAGGATCGCGCCCAAGGCCGGACCGACGCAGGGTGTCCAGCCAAAGCCAAAAGCGAGACCCATCACATAGGCCCCCCAGATGGATGTCGGTGCGCCGCCCGCCTCCAGCCGCGCCTCGCGGTACAGCAGCGGCACTTTGATCACCCCCAGAAAATGCAGGCCAAAGACCACCAAAATCGCTGCCGCCACCCATGACAGCGGATCAAGATATTGCGCAAACACCTGACCCAATGCTGTGGCCCCCATGCCCAGCATCACAAAAATACTGCTGACCCCAAGCGCAAACAACACCGACGACGCGATCAGCCTGCGCTGTGCGCCCGAGGCAATCTGCCCGTCGCCGCGCAGCTCGGCAACGCTTAACCCGCCCATATAAGACAGATAAAACGGCACCATCGGCAGGATACAGGGCGTAAAAAAGCTCAGCAGCCCCGCCAGTATCGCCCCTGCATAGCTGATGTCGAACATTGCCTTGGGCTTTCCTGAGCTTGATCAATTCACATATTCAAATTACGTTGAGTGTTATACATTCGTCAATCAGGCTTGCTGACATGCGCCCGCTTTTTGCCTTTTTCGTCGCGGCCCTGACCGCCCTGCCCGTCTGGGCAGTCGAATTGGTGATGGTTGACCAGCCCGGCTGTGTCTATTGCGCGCGGTGGGAGGCCGAAATTGGCCCGATCTATCCAAAAACCTCTGAGGGGCGCTTTGCCCCGCTGCGCCGGGTCAATATCAGGGATGTGCAAGATGACGTTGATCTGAAACGGCGGGTGGTGTTCACGCCGACGTTTCTGGTCGTCGAAGACGGGGCCGAACTGATCCGCCTCGAAGGATATCCTGGGATGGATTTCTTTTGGCCCTTACTGGACGAAATTCTGCGCGAAACCACGGACTATATTGGAGAGACCCCATGAAGACCCTTGCGATAACGCTTTGCCTGACCGCTTCAACTGCCCTTGCCGGGGCCGATGATGCCTTTGTCGAATACCGCAGCCTCAAACCGGAATTTGCGCTGCAAATGGCGCAGGCCGCGATGGACAGCTGTCAGGAACAGGGATTTCAGGTTGGCGTCACGGTGGTGGACCGGATGGGAGTGCCGCAGGTGTTCCTGCGCCATCGCTTTGCGGGTGCCCATGTCTATGAAACATCCCGTCGCAAAGCGTGGACCGCCGTAAGTTTCCGCACCAATACGACCGATCTGGCCGCCACCACCCAAGCCGGGATGCCCGCTTCTGGCATTCGCCACCTGAGCGAAGCCCTGCCGCTGGGCGGGGGATTGATGGTGCAGGACGGGGATGGTGCAACGGTCGCCGGGATCGGGGTCAGCGGTGCGCCGGGCGGTGACGCAGATGACGTTTGTGCGCAAGCCGGGATTGATGCTATTGCCGACGACATTGCATTCTAGGACTTGCATTTCAAAGGACAGTTTATGGCTCTTCCGGTAATCACCCCTGACATTTCTGACGAAGACATGGATCGGATGTTGGAAAACGCCGTGACCGCAGCCAACTTTCTCAAGGCGATCAGCCATGAGGGGCGTCTGATGATCCTGTGCCATCTGGTGTCCGGGGAAAAATCTGTGACCGAATTGGAAGACTTGCTGTCTGCGCGTCAGGCGGCGGTCAGCCAGCAATTGTCCCGGTTGCGCCTTGAGGGGTTGGTTATTCCTCGGCGCGAGGGCAAGACGATCTATTACCGTTTGGCCAATGACCGCCCGCGCAAGGTGCTTCAGGTGGTCTACGACCTTTTCTGCAAAGATGATTGATCTTCTGGGGCAGCCAATGACCGCGGCTGTGCTGGGCGCGGTCGGGGGCATCCTGTTGGGTCTGGCCGCGCGGCTGGGGCGGTTTTGCACGCTGGGGGCCATCGAAGACGCGCTTTATGGCAGTTCTGACACGCGTTTGCGGATGTGGGGTCTGGCCATCGGGGTCGCGATCATTGGCACATTCGGTTTGGCGGCGGCAGGGCATATCAACCTCGACAATGCATTCTACTTCAGCGTGGCGTTTTCTTGGCCTGCAGCAATAGTCGGCGGGCTGCTCTTTGGCTACGGCATGGCGTTGTCGGGCAACTGCGGGTTCGGCGCGATCGCACGGCTTGGCGGCGGAGATCTGAGGTCGTTTGTGATTGTGCTGGTGATGGGCCTTGCCGCTTTTGGCACACTTGCCGGACCGTTCGCATATGTGCGTGCTGCGCTGTTTCCGCGGGTGGCGGACACTGGCACACCGGATGGCGTTGCACATGTAGTGGCGAAGATGACCGGGATCCCGCTTGTCATAGCGGGGCTGTTCATTGGCGTTCTGATTATCGGCGCGATGTTGTCTGCCGCAGATTTTCGGCGCAATCGCTCTGCCATCATCTGGAGCGCAATCGTGGGCCTTGCCATTGTCACCGGCTGGGCCGGCACCGCATGGATCGCGCAAAATGGTTTTGCGCCGCAGGTCCTGATTTCGCATACCTATGCAGCCCCTGTGGGCGAGACACTGCTTTTTGCGATGCAGGGATCCGCACGCCCGCTGTCATTCGGTGTCGGATCGGTTGCAGGTGTCTGGATCGGCGCATTCATCGGTTCCTTGTGGAAGGGGCATTTCCGCTGGGAAGCCTGCGAAGACCCGCGCGAGCTGCGCCGCCAGATCATTGGTGCCGCGATCATGGGTGCCGGAGCCGTGATTGCCATGGGGTGCACTGTGGGCCAGGGCCTGTCTGCCGCCTCAACGCTCGCCTTCAGCGCCCCTGTGACACTGATTGCGATCTTTGCAGGGGCTGCCCTGGGGTTGCGGCAGCTGATTGTGGGCTTTGGCGGCGAAAAGGTCTGACCTGTCATATGGCTGTGACAGAATCGCGGCATTGGGGTGGCATCGAAAGCCACCAACAAGGAAGCACCATGACCCGTAGCGATATCATGAACGACCCGTCTATCGGGAACAAAGCCGAGGCGTATGAAGCCTTTGATGACATTCCCACAAATCCCAATCTCAACCGCACCATCGGCGATGTGATTAACGCGCGTTTTGGCCGCCGCGATATGCTGCGGGGCATGTTGGGGGTGTCGGCTAGCACGGCGCTGTTCGGTGCTGCGGCCCTGATCGCACCGGCCAAGAGCCAGGCCGCCGCCAAAGCAGCCAGCCGCTATGTGTTCGACGAACTGACATCGGGCAATGATGCGACCCATCATGTCGCGGAAGGCTATGACGCAAATGTTCTGCTGCGCTGGGGCGATCCGATTATGGCCGATGCACCAGAATTTGACGTGATGAACCAGACGGCCGCAGCGCAGCTCAAGCAATTCGGCTATAACAACGACTACGTCGGCTTCGTGCCGCTGAACGACGAAGGCACACGCGGTTTGCTTTGTGTGAACCATGAATACACCAACGAAGAAGTGATGTTCCCCGGCCTTGGCCGCCAGGACAGCAACGGCTTTGCCGGTATGACGCCGGATCTTATTGACATTGAAATGGCCGCACATGGCGGGTCTGTTGTGGAAATTGCCAAAGACAGCACAGGTGCATGGGCGGTTGTGCGCGATGGCAAGATGAACCGCCGCATTTCTCCGTTGCAAACCGCAATGACCCTTGATGGCCCGGCCGCCGGACATCACAGGTTGCAGACCAATGACGACCCTGCCGGCCTGAAAGTCATCGGCACGATCAACAATTGCGCCGGGGGTCTGACGCCCTGGGGCACATGGTTGATGGCTGAGGAAAACTTTCACGGTTATTTCTGGACGGACAAATTGGATGGCGAAGGCAAGCCTGACATTTCCGGCCAGCCAGAGGCCGCACAAATGGCACGCTATGGCGTGCCGGGCATGTGGTATGCGTGGGGTCAGCATTATGACCGCTACAACATCGACAAAGAGCCGAAGATGCCGAACAAATTCGGCTGGGTCGTCGAGGTTGATCCGATGGACCCGACATCGACACCGATCAAGCACACTGCCTTGGGGCGTTTCCGCCACGAAGGGGCCGAAACCACGGTCTCTGCGGATGGCAAGCTGGTCATTTACATGGGCGACGACAACCGTTTTGACTATCAGTACAAATATGTCTCGAACGGGTCCGTTTCCGACGACCGCGCGGCCAATTCCGCACTGCTGAGCGAGGGCGTGCTCTATGTCGCCCGGTTCGAAGAGGACGGCATCATCAACTGGCTGCCGCTGGTGCATGGTCTGGGTCCACTGACGGCTGAAAATGGATTTGACGATCAAGGCGATGTGTTGATCGACACCCGGATCGCCGCAGATCTGCTGGGGGCCACGCCGATGGACCGCCCCGAAGACGCGCAGCCGCGCGGCGATGGGACGGCCTATATTCTGCTGACCAACAACAACAAACGCAAAGCGGGTGAAACGAATGCCGCCAACCCGCGCGCTGCCAGTGATTTTGGGCATATCATCGAGATCAAGGAAAACGGCGGCGATCATGCGGCAACGTCGGGTACCTGGTCTATCCTGCTAAAGTGTGGCGACCCTTCGTTTGCTGAGGTGGGCGCGCAGTGGAACCCCGACACATCGCAAAACGGCTGGTTCGGGTCCCCCGACAACGCCGCTATAGACGCTGATGGGCGGCTCTGGATCGCGACCGATCAAGGCAGCAAATGGGGCAAGACGGGCAAATCGGACGGCCTTTATGCGGTGGAAACAGAGGGCGATGCGCGCGGCACCTCAAAGCTGTTTTTTCGCTGCCCGGTTGGCGGCGAAATGTGCGGGCCATATTTCACTGAAGATGGCGAGACATTGTTTGTCGCGGTCCAACACCCCGGCACCGACGGGACCAAGGATTTGGCCGGGTTTGAGCGCGAAAGCACTTTTGAAGACCCCGCCACAAGATGGCCAGATTTTAATGACAAGATGCCGCCGCGCCCGGCTGTGGTCGTCATCACCAGGCAGGGCGGTGGCAAGATCGCTGTGTCTTGACACAGCGCCTGCTCATTTCAGCACTTTCAGGCCTCGTCGCTTTGCGACGGGGCCTTATTTATGGCTTAGGCACGCCACCATACTGTCGGCCATCGCGCCCATCAGCGCTGCATATTGCCCCGGACCCAGCGGCAGGTCCGCACCCAGCGGGTCCAGCACGCCGATTTTTACGTCCAGCCCTTCGGTTACAGTCTCCAGCAGGCTTGCGTTGATCTGTGGTTCGCTAAAGGCACAGCGCACACCGCTGTCCGCCAGCTCCGCCCGAAGCGATGCAATACGCGCGGCCCCCGGTTTGGCCGCGTCCCCGGCACTGACCGCGGCTATCGCCTCAACCTCGAAATGGGATTCGAAATAGTGGAATGCGTCATGCAGAACCACGAAGGGCGTGCCTGAGAGCGGTGCCAGTTTTTCAGCGATGGCTTTTTCCTGAAGCGCGATTGCGATCTGCCCCCGGTTGGCATTGGCGTGATATACCTCAGCGTTATCGGGATCAGCCTCTGCCAGCACTGTTGCAATCGCGGTGAGCCAGACCGACGCGTTTTCCGGATCGAGCCACAGATGCGGGTCGCTGGGTTCATCCCCATCATCAGCGTGCCCATGATCGTGTTCATGATCAGGATCATGCCCCTCAAACGCCTCCCCCTCGCGAAACGGCAACACGTTGATCCCGTTGACCTCGGCCAGAACCAGTTGTTTTGCCTGCCCGCCAAGCGCATTTACCGGGCCTTCAAGCCAGGGCGTCAAGGTCGGCCCGACCCAGACGACAATTTCCGACTGCGCCAGATTGCGCGCTTCGGACGGGCGCATCGCATAGCCATGGGGCGATGCGTTGGCCGGGATGATAAGCTCAGGCGCGCCAAGACCGTCCATCACCTGAGCGACCAGGGCATGCACCGGCGCGATATCCGTTACAACTTTGGGAACTTCGGCAAGAGCGGGTGCAGTCGTCATCATCAACAGACAGAAAAGGCGGGACATGGTGGCTCCTAATGTTATACTATTACAATTGCTATCCTGCATGTTATAACATATCAAGTGGAAAATTTCGGGAGTTTGCAATGGCCGCCATCGGATTTGAACGCCACGATCACGCCGCATGTGTGCGCACCACACTGGACAGAGCAGAAGCGCATTGCGCCCAAACCGGACTGCGCCTGACACCTGTGCGCCGCCGCGCGCTGGAAATCCTGTTGGCCGAACACCGCGCTTTGGGGGCCTATGACCTGCTTGAAGTGCTGGCCGCCGAAGGTCTTGGCGCGCAGCCCCCAGTGGCGTACCGCGCTTTGGATTTTCTGGTCAAAGCCGGGTTCGCCCATAAGATCGAAGCGCTGAACGCCTATATTGCCTGCGCGCATCTGGGGTCTGACCACGCGCCCGCATTTCTGATCTGCCGGGGGTGCAATTCGGTGGCCGAGACCGATACCGCACCGGCCCAGGGCCGATTGGGTGAGGCTGCCCGTGCTGCCGGGTTCAGGATTGAACGCACGGTGGTTGAGGCCGAGGGCCTGTGCCCCGAATGCCAGAAAGACGCCGCATGAGCCTGATTGAGACGCGCGATCTGAGCTTGAGCTATGGCGGCCAAGTCGTTCTGCAGAATGTCAATTTCCGCATTGACCGCGGTGAAATCGTGACCATCGTCGGGCCCAATGGCTCTGGTAAATCCAGTTTGCTGCGCGCGCTCATCGGGGCGCTGACCCCCAGTGGGGGTGAGGTGATCAGGGCTGCCGGGCTGCGCATTGGCTATGTGCCACAAAAGCTGCAGATTGATGCGACCCTGCCGCTGACCGTGCAACGGTTTCTGAATTTGCCACATCGGCAAAGCAGTGCCACGCTGGACGCCGCCCTCGCCCGTGCGGGTGTACCGGAGCTTGCAAAACGACAGATGAGCGACCTTTCGGGCGGGCAATTTCAGCGGGTTTTGCTGGCGCGTGCTTTGTTGGGCAGTCCTGACATTCTGATCCTCGATGAGGCGACGCAGGGGCTGGACCAACCCGGTGCCGCCGCATTCTACCGCCAGATCGAAGAGGTCCGCACCGAGATGAACCTTGCCGTGCTGATGGTCAGCCATGACTTGCATGTGGTGATGGCCGCCTCTGACCGGGTGCTGTGTCTGAACGGACATGTCTGTTGCGAAGGCGCGCCGGAGCATGTGGCCGATGCCCCCGAATACCGCGCGTTGTTTGGCACCGGAACCCAAGGGGCATTGGCGCTATATCGGCATGATCATGATCACGACCATGGACACGGCCATTCTCATGACCATGGGACCCGCTGATGCTGGATGATTTTGCGATGCGCGCCGCCCTTGCGGGTCTTGGCGTCGCTTTGGCCGCCGCCCCCTTGGGCTGTTTCGTGGTCTGGCGGCGGATGGCGTATTTTGGCGATGCCACCAGCCACGCGGCCTTGCTGGGTGTGGCGCTGGCGCTGGCCACAGACCTGCCGATTTATGCGGGCGTTCTGATCGTAGCACTTGTCATGGCGCTGATTGTCAGCGCCTTGTCAGAGCGCCATGTGAGCGCTGATGCCCTGCTGGGCGTGCTGGCCCATGCGGCACTGGCGCTTGGGCTGGTGGCTGTATCGCTGCTGCCGGGGCAACGGGTGGACCTTTCGGCCTATCTTTTTGGTGAAATACTGGCCGTCACGCGCGTGGATCTGGGTGTGATCTGGCTTGGGGCCATTGCGGTGGCCGTGCTGTTGATCTGGCGCTGGCAGGCCCTGCTGACAGCCACGCTCAATCCCGATCTGGCCACCGCGTCGGGGGGGAAACCGCGCCGCGAGCAACTGATCCTGACGCTGGCGCTTGCCATCACCGTTGCCGTCGCGATCAAAGTTGTGGGGGCATTGCTTATCGCTGCCATGCTGGTGATCCCGGCGGCCACCGCCCGCCCCTTTGCGCGGACCCCTGAAATGATGGCACTTTGGGCGATTGTCCTTGGGGCGATCGCCGCCCTTGGCGGGTTGGCAGGGTCGTTTGCTTTTGACACCCCCACCGGGCCAAGCATTGTGACATTGGCTGCCGCGCTCTTTGCCCTGTCGGCCGCGTTGGCACCGATATTTCGACGGGGCTGAAGCGCGCGTCGTTACCACTAGCCTTAAGGTCAAATTGCGGTAATCTGACCCCAACGCAGGAGGACAGATGCGCACTCAGGTTGTGATCATTGGCGGCGGGCCATCGGGGCTTTTGCTTGGTCAGCTTTTGCACAGCGTCGGCGTCGAAGCCGTGGTGCTGGAACGCAAAACCCGTGACTATGTGCTGAGCCGGATCCGCGCAGGGGTGTTGGAACAGGGCATGGCGTCGCTGTTGAAAGAAGCAGGCGTGGACGCCCGGATGCGCGCCGAAGGGCTGGCACATGACGGCACGTTGATTGCCTATGACGACACGATGTTCCGGGTTGATTTTGCCAAGCACACCGGCCAGCCCGTCATCGTTTACGGTCAGACCGAAGTCACCCGTGATTTATATGATGCCCGCGAAGCGGCGGGCGCGCAGACGCTGTTCAATGTTGAGGATGTTGTCATTGACGGGGCTGACACCGATGCGGTGAGCGTCCGTTTCGTCGTGGATGGCACAGAGCATCAGATCGAGTGCGATTTTGTTGCGGGATGTGACGGTTTTCACGGGGTCAGCCGCAAAACCATCCCCGAGGACGTGCGCCGGGAGTATGAAAAGGTTTATCCTTTTGGCTGGCTTGGTATCCTGTCCGAAACGCCCCCTGTGAACCATGAGCTGATATATGCCAATTCACCGCGCGGTTTCGCGCTTTGTTCAATGCGCCATGCCAACCTCAGCCGCTATTACGTGCAATGTTCAATGGCCGATACGGTCTCAAACTGGTCAGATGCGCAGTTCTGGACGGAATTGAAACGCCGCCTGCCCGCTGAGGTCGCCGAGGCGCTGATCACTGGGCCATCCATCGAAAAATCCATCGCGCCGCTGCGGTCGTTTGTGACTGAACCGATGCGCTGGGGCCGGCTTTTTCTGTGCGGGGATGCAGCACATATCGTGCCGCCCACCGGGGCCAAAGGTCTGAACACCGCCGCCTCAGACGTGCATTACCTCTTTCAGGGGCTCAAGACGTGGTACGCTGACAAGGACCCCGATGGGTTGGACCGCTATTCGGAACGCGCGCTTGCGCGGGTCTGGAAGGCAGAGCGGTTTTCGTGGTGGTTCTCATCGCTGATGCACCGCTTTCCCGATCAATCGGAATTTGATCTGCGCATGCAGCGCGCCGAGCTTGATTTCCTGCGCAGCAATGATGCTGCACAAAAGGCAATGGCAGAAAATTATGTGGGGCTTGCGTACTGATGACTGATGAATTGAAACCATTCGGCGGCTATGTCGCGCGTGATCACAGCAACCACCCGCGCGCTTTGCATCCGGAATACCGCACATCCATCAAACGCAGTCCACAGGCCGCGCCGCTGTCTTTTCCCACCACGATGAGCGAAGAAACGGGGCCGGTTTTTGGTCACGACATGCTAGGCCCGCTCGATGCGGACCTGTTGCATAATTTCGCCGCTGAGGGACATTCGGCCATCGGCCCGCGTATTGTTGTGCATGGCCGGGTTCAGGACCAATTCGGGCGGCCCGTTGTAGGGGCCTTGCTTGAAGTCTGGCAAGCCAACGCCGGTGGTCGGTATCGGCATGCAAAAGAAGGGTATATCGCGCCCCTTGACCCCAATTTTGGCGGCTGTGGGCGGGTGATCACCAATGCGGATGGATGTTATGAATTTCGCACGGTCCAGCCCGGCCCCTACCCTTGGCCAAATGGACCCAACGACTGGCGCCCCGCGCATATTCATTTCAGCGTCTTTGGTGCAGGTTTTGCCCAACGTCTGATCACGCAGATGTATTTTGAAGGCGATCCGCTGATCCCGCTGTGCCCGATTGTCCGCACGATCCCGAACAAGGATGCTGTTGCGCGGTTGATCGCGCCCCTTGATATGGCCCGCACTGTGCCGATGGACGCGCGGGCCTACCGATTTGACATCACTTTGCGGGGGCGCCGACAGACGATATTTGAAAACCGTATGGAGGGGTTGTAATGACCGATTATCCCGAGACCGCAAGCCAGACCGCCGGCCCTTACGTTCATATCGGTTGCACACCAAATTTTGCGGGGATTACAGGTGTTTATGACCGCGACTTAGGTCAACGGATGATCACCGGGGAAACCGCAGGAACCCGCATCACCCTCATCGGTCAGATATTCGACGGCACCGGGACGCCCCTGCGCGATGCGATGGTTGAGGCGTGGCAGGCAGATGCAAATGGCCTTTATGCGGGCATGGACGGTGCTGACCCTCATTTTAGCGGTTTTGGGCGTTGTGCCTGTGATCCGGAGACAGGCGAATTTCGCTTTGAAACGGTCAAACCCGGCGCGGTGCCTTGGCCAAAGGGCGGCATGCAGGCACCCCATATCACGCTCTGGATTGTGGCGCGGGGCATCAATATCGGACTGCACACCCGCGCGTATTTTGCGGATGAAGAAGGCAACGCTAATGATCCGGTAATGGCACGGATAGAACACAAGGTGCGGGTGAAAACGCTATTGGCACAGCCAGTAGAAGACTTCACATACAGGTTTAATATAAGCCTTCAAGGCCCTGATGAAACGATATTTTTCGAAGTCTAGGGCAGCGTCTGTTTCTTGCTGATAATTGCCGTCGCTTCAATTTCTACCTTTGCCTCATCCTCGATCAATGCGGCGACCACGACCATTGCCATTGCCGGAAAGTGCCGGCCCATCACCTCACGGTAGGCTTGGCCAACCTCTGCCTGTGCTGCGAGATATTCGGCCTTGTCGGTCACGTACCAGGTCAGGCGCATGATATCTTCTGGCACCCCGCCTGCGGCCTCGACCACGGCGCGGATGTTTTTCAGCGCCTGTTTCATCTGGCCGATGAAATCATGGGCCTCAAATGTCTGATCTGCGGTCCACCCGATCTGCCCGCCGACAAACAAATGTCCATCCGCACTGAGCATGCCGTTGGCATAGCCTTTTGCAGGTGCCCAGCCTTCGGGTTGAATGATCCGGTGTGTCATGAGTGTTCCTTCCTTCTCGCCGATCACGTCACGCGCGCGCGGATTTTATAGGTTTCATTGTCCCACAGGTCATTGTCCATCACGTCTTTGATCACCGCCACAGCGCGGCTCACGTCCGCTGCATCGAGATAGAGCGGTGTGAAGCCAAATCGCATGATGTCAGGCGCACGGAAATCGCCAATCACGTCACGGTCAATAAGCGCCTGCATCGCGGCATAGCCATGTTCAAACTGAAATGACACTTGCGAGCCGCGCACCGCACTGTTACGTGGGCTCGCCAAAGTCAGCTGCGGCACGTTTGCCTCTACTTCAGCGATAAATTGTTCCTGCAACGCCACGGAAGCCGCGCGCACATCTTGTATATCAATGCCGTCCCAGACCTTCATCGCGACCTCAAGGGCGGCCATCTGAATAATCGGTGGGGTGCCAACGCGCATCCGTTCAATACCCTTGGCAGGCGTATAATTGAGATCAAAATCAAAGGGTTGGCGATGACCCAACCAGCCGCTGAGCGCAGGTTCAACGGTATCCGCCAAATCAGGACGCACATAGATGAACGCAGGCGCGCCCGGCCCGCCGTTGAAATATTTATACGTACATCCCACCGCAAATTCACAGTTGGATCCGTGCAGATCGACCGGAATTGCGCCAGCTGAATGGGCCAGATCCCAGATCATCACCGACCCGTTGTCATGGCAGCATTTGGTGACCGCTTTCATATCATGCATGCGGCCAGAGCGGTAATCGACCTCGGTCAACATCACCACAGCCACGTCATCGCTGATCGCTGATATGACCTCTTCTGGGGCGACTGTGCGCAATTCATACCCCTGCCCCAACAGGCCCACCAACCCTTCGGCAATGTAAAGATCACTGGGAAAATTGCCGGTGTCAGACAGGATCACCCGCCGGTCCGGAACCATCTTGACGGCGGACGCCAATGCCTGAAACACCTTGATCGACAATGTGTCGCCCATCACCACGGATCCTGTTGGCGCGCCAATCAGATTGCCCACCATATTGCCAACCTGTTCGGGCAAGGCCATCCAGCCCGCCTTGTTCCACCCTTTTATCAGCATTTGGGACCATTCATCGCGCAGCATAGTGGCCACGCGGTCAGGCACTCCCTTGGGCATCGGACCGAGCGAATTACCATCGAGATAAACCATGCCCTCTGGCATGATAAACGCTTCTTTTCTCAAGATATTTGCCACCTACAATGCTCCTCTGACATGCCACAATTCGGGGAATAATTCGACCTCAAGCATCTTACGCAGATAGGCCACGCCGCTGGTCCCGCCGGTGCCGCGTTTGAACCCGATGATGCGTTCGACCGTTGTCACGTGATTAAAGCGCCAGCGCCGGAAATAATCCTCAAGATCAACCAGCTTTTCCGCCAGTTCATAGAGTTCCCAATGGGTTGCAGGGTCTTCATAGACGCGCTGCCAAAGGTCCTGCACCTCTTGTTTTGCGGCCCATGCCGTTGGCTCTGGCTTGCCGGACAACGGTTCCACCCCCAACCGCCCGCACAGAAGGTCAATCGCCACCTGATAAAGGCTCGGTTCTTCCATCTCAGCCATCAAGGCGGCGTGAGGTGCGGGCGTGTGTTCGTGCAGTTTGGTCAGCGCCCTGTTGCGGTTGCCCAATAGATATTCGATCAACCGGTATTGGTAGGATTGAAATCCCGATGACGCCCCCAGATGCGGGCGAAACGCCGTGTATTCGCTGGGCGTCATGGTGCGCAAAACATCCCAGGCCGAATTGAGCTGTTCAAATATCCGCGCCACGCGGCTTAACATCTTGAATGCCGGCTGCAAATCACCGGACTGGATCGCCAAACGCGCCGCAGTGAGCTCATGAATGACCAGCTTCATCCACAGCTCAGACGTCTGGTGCTGGATGATAAACAACAGCCCGTCATGCGCCATGTCCAGCGGGTTTTCGACAGTCAGAATCTGATCCAGACCCAGATAATCGCCATAGGATTTGTCCTTGGCAAAATCCATCTTTGCGCCTTTTGAGGCGTCGTCGAAGCTGCTCATGGTGTGACTTTCATTTCTGGTGCCTCAACGCAAAACGCTGAATTTTGCCGGTGGCGGTTTTTGGCAGAGCATCGATAAATCGAATATCGCGCGGGTATTTATAGGGGGCAATCTGTGCTTTAACATGGTCTTGCAAGACCTTGATTGTGTTTTCATCTTTCGGAACACCATCGTTCAGAACCACATGCGCCTGCACAATTGCGCCGCGCGCCTCGTCTGGTGCGGCAACCACACCACATTCGCTGACATAGGGATGGCTCAACAGCGCCGCCTCAACCTCCGGCCCAGCGATGTTATACCCTGCAGAGACAATCATATCGTCATTGCGCGCGGCAAAATGCAGATATCCCTCGTCGTCCATCATGAAACTGTCGCCGGTGATGTTCCACCCGTCTTTGACATAGGCATGCTGTCGGTCATCCGCGAGGTATCGACACCCGGTCGGGCCGCGCACCGCGAGCCTGCCGACGGTGCCAGGTGGCACTTGCGCCCCCGCCTCATCAATCACTTTGGCCTCATAACCCGTCACGGGCTTGCCGGTGCAGGCCGCCTTGTGATCGGTGAACCTGTTCGAGATAAAAATGTGCAACATTTCAGTCGCGCCAATCCCATCCAACATGGGTTTTCCGGTCTTTTCCTGCCAGTCGTGATAGACAGGTGCCGGCAGGGTTTCCCCTGCTGAAACGGCCGCGCGCAGCGATGACAGGTCCGCGCCTGCGTCCATTGCCTGCAACATCGCGCGGTATGCGGTGGGGGCCGTAAAACAAACCGTGGCCTTATATTTTTCAATGATTTCAATCATGTTTGGCGGGCTTGCGGTTTCAAGCAATGTCGCAGCAGCCCCAAAGCGCAGCGGAAATATGGCCAAGCCGCCAAGGCCAAAGGTGAAGGCCAGAGGCGGTGATCCGACAAACACATCCTCAGGCGTGACGCCCAATACCTCGCGCGCATAGCCGTCCGCGATGATCAACAGATCGCGGTGAAAATGCATCGTGGCCTTGGGATCGCCTGTGGTGCCAGAGGTAAATCCAAGCAACGCCACATCGTCCTGCGCCGTTGCTACCGCATCAAACTGAACTGGCTTTTCCAACGCCAGGCGGTCCAGTTCTGCGTCGTGGTTCGACGTGCCATCAAACCCCACCACGGTTTTCAGAAATTTCGACGATTTGGCACAGATCGCCATTTCATCCATCAGCCTTGTGTCGCACAACGCATGGCTGATCTCCGCTTTGTCGACAATCGCGTTCAATTCCCCTGCGCGCAGCATCGGCATGGTGTTCACCACCACGGCACCGACCTTGGTTGCCGCCAGCCAACAGGCCACCATCGCCGGATTGTTCGCACTGCGGATCAACACCCGGTTGCCCGGTTTCACCCCTAGGTTTTCAACCAGTGCACGGGCCAGTTTGTTTGTCCAGTCAGCGAGTTCCTTATAGGTGCGCCGCCGCCCATTTCCGATCAGGGCGGTGTGATCGCCAAATCCCTTTTCAACCATTGAATCAGTAAGTTCCACAGCGACATTCAGGCGTTCGGGATAGTCAAATCCTTCCAAAAGCAGGTCCGGCCAGCTGTCTTGTGGCGGCAGGTTGTCACGCGAAAACGTATCGCTGTGGGCAGATTGAAAAAGTGTCACGTGATGCCCCCCAAAGTCTGTCGCGCGATCACCACACGCTGCACGTCTGACGCGCCTTCATAGATCCGCAAGGCCCGAATTTCACGGTAGAGCCGTTCGACCGTTTCGCCGATCCGCACACCGTCCCCGCCATGCAATTGCACCGCCATATCAATCACCTTTTGCGCCTGATCGGTGGCGAAAAGCTTGGCCATTGCGGCCTCGCGTGTGACCCGCGCCGCGCCCATGTCCTTGGCCCAAGCGGCCCGGTAGACAAGCAGCGCACTTGCATCCACATCTACCGCCATATCGGCGATGCGACCCTGAACCATTTGTAGATCCGCCAATGGCGCGCCCTGAACTCGACGGGTAGACACCCGCGTGACCGCTTCATCGAGCGCGCGGCGGGCAAATCCCAAGGCCGCTGCCGCCACGGTGGAACGGAACACATCCAACACCGCCATCGCAATGCCGAACCCCTTGCCGGGCTCCCCGATCATCGCCGATGCAGGGACCCGGCAGTCCGTGAACGTCAGCCTTGCCAGCGGATGCGGCGCCATGACCTGCAAACGCTCAGCCACGTCAAACCCGGGCAGGCCTGCCGGGACGATAAATGCGCTCAGCCCCCGAGCGCCGGGTGCCTCGCCGGTGCGTGCAAATACCGTGTAGACATCTGCGATCCCGCCATTGGATATCCATGTTTTCTCGCCGTTCAGCACATAATCATCGCCGTCACGTGTCGCGGTCATCGTAGAATTGGCGACGTCCGATCCCGATTGCGGCTCGGTCAGTGCAAACGCAGAAATCGCCGCCCCCGACCGGGTCTGTGGCAACCAGTCAGACTGTTGTTCTGCGGTGCCAGAAAGCGAGATTGCGCCGGTCCCAAGCCCCTGCATCGCAAAGGCAAAATCCGCCAGACCGTCATGGCGCGCCAAAGTCTCGCGGATCAGACACAGGCTGCGCACATCCAGTTTCTGACCGGCCTCGGCACCGGAATATTGCAACCACCCTGCGGCCCCCAACATCGCGACAAGCGACCGGCACGCAGCCTCTGTGTCACCGTGATCAATCGCCGACAGTTCTTTGCCCGCCCACTGATCCAGCGCCTCGGCCAATTCCTTGTGACGTGTCTCAAAAAAGGGCCATTCCAGAAAACTGCGGTCAGACATGGCGCAAAGCCCCCTGTTTCATTGTTCCCCAAATACACATATCCAGACGCTGCACCGCTCAATCCCCTTTAAAAACCGGGCGCTCCTTTGCAACGAACGCCTGATACGCCCGCTCAAAATCCCCGGTTTGCATGCAGATCGCCTGCGCCTGGGCCTCGGCCTCGATTGCCTGTTCGATGGACATCGACCATTCCTGCGCCAGCATTGTCTTGGTCATCATATGTGCAAAACTCGGACCCGCCTGAATCTTCTGAGCCAGATCACGGGCGGCACTTTCCAGATCAGCTGCGTCTGCCAAGCGGTTGAAAAAGCCCCATCTTTCGCCTTCCTCCGCCGTCATCGACCGGCCCGTGTAAAGTAGCTCAGCCGCGCGGGTTTGGCCGATGACACGCGGCAGGATCGCACAGGCCCCCATGTCACAGCCCGCCAAACCGACACGGGTGAACAGAAAGGCCGTCTTGGCTTCGGGCGTTGCGATGCGCAGGTCCGAAGCCATTGCGATAATCGCGCCCGCGCCCACACAGATGCCATCGACTGCCGCAATCACCGGTTTGCCGCAATTCACAATGGCCTTGACCAGATCACCGGTCATGCGGGTAAACCGCAACAGTTCCTTCATATTCATGCGCGTCAAAGGTCCAATGATATCATGGACATCGCCGCCGGAGCTAAAGTTACCGCCATTGGAGCCAAAGATCACCACATCAACATCGTCGGCATAGACCAGATCGCGAAACCAGTCGCGCAGTTCGGCGTAGCTGTCAAAGGTCAGCGGGTTCTTGCGGTCCGGACGGTCCAGCCGCACGGTGGCGATGCCGGCGTCAATCTCGCAGATAAAATGTTTCACATCACTGCGCATTGGCATTTTCCTTTTCTTCGACAAGGGCGGCAAAGCTATTGAGGCGGGTCGCAATCGCGCGGGCATCTTCGGCGCTGACACTGGCAAGCATCTGATCAATCCACGCTTCATGGGCCGCCGCCTGCCGCGCGAATTCGACCTCGCCTGCCTGCGTCAATCGCAGGATTATCGCCCGGCGGTCACCGGGCACAGGTACGCGTTTCACCAGACCTTCGTCTGCCAGTCGGTCCGCGATGCCGGTGACATTGCCGTTGGACACACGCAGCACGCCAGACAAGCGGCTCATTTTCAGGCCCTCAGGATGGCGAGACAGAGCGGCGAGCATGTCAAAGCGCGGCAAGGTGGTTGCGAAATCCTGTCGCAGATTTTCACGTAATTGACCTTCGATGCCGCGTACCACTTTGAGCAGCCGCAGCCAGAGGCGCAGGCGATCTTTGGGACCGTTCATACGTCGCCACCCGACAAAGATAACGTGTGCCCATTCACCGAACCGGCGGCGTCGGACATGAGGTAAAGGGCGGCGGCGGCAACCTCTTCGACCTGAACAAACCGGTTTTGCGGGCTGGCGCGTTGCAGAATTGCGTGAGCCTCTTCGGCTGTCTTTCCAGTACTTTGGGTGATGTTTTGGATGGATTTTTCCAGCAACGGTGTGTCGATGAAACCCGGACAAATGGCATTTACCGTGATGCCGGTGCGCGCCAGTTCGAGAGCTAAGGCGCGGGTCAGCCCCACAACGCCGTGTTTGGCAGCGACATAACCTGCAACATAGGGATAGCCCTTGAGCCCAGCTGTTGAGGCAACTGAAATCAAACGTCCGTGTCCTGCCTCTTTCATCTCGGCCAAGGCGGCCTGCCAGACGTTGAACACGCCGGTGACGTTGACGGCCAGCATATCCGCCATGTCTAAGGCGGTTAATTTGTCAAAGGGCGCAGAATGGGCCGCACCTGCGTTGGCGATGACGGCGGTTACCCGGCCCTGCTTTGCGCGTGCCGCCGCGAATGCCTGCCTGACAGCGGCTTCATCGGTTACATCACAGATTTGATAGGGCAGACCCTGTTCGACCAGCGGCTCCTTGCGCCGGCCCATGATCGTCACGCGATCCCCTGCCGACGCGACAGCCTGTGCAATGGCGGCCCCTACGCCTGACCCGCCCCCGGTGACAACCACGTGCCCCGGTCGGTAAGACGCATTCTTTGTGCGAACAGATTGCGCCAAAAGCTTTCCCCAATGCTGACGTTTGGGAAAGCCTATGGGAGGTCCATATGTATTTCAAGTAAAAATATTTTAAGCCTAAAGAATTACCTAAGCCGCAGGCCGGATTTTGCATCAAAGAGCATCAGACGCCGTGGTTCAAAGGTGATGTCCACGGTATCGCCTTCGCGGGCCCGGTCATCGCCGCGTTCCTCGGCAATGATGCGTTCTCGGGTCGGAGTATCAAGGTGCAGATAGCTGACCCCGCCCAGCGCCTCGGACAGATCCGCATGTAATGCCCCCTTGCCCGGATGCACCTCCATGTGTTCGGGGCGCAATCCGACAGTCACTGCCGTGCCATCGGGCGGCAATTTCACCGTTGGCGTTACTGCCCGGCTCAGTGCAGGCACATCGACAGCGCCATCTTTGACTGTGCCGTTCAGGAAATTCATCGCGGGCGAGCCGATAAAGCCCGCCACAAAGCGGTTGTCGGGGTCGCGGTACAGTTCAAGCGGGGCACCGACCTGTTCGATCACGCCGGCGCGCAGCACAACAATTTTGTCAGCCAGCGTCATTGCTTCGACCTGATCATGGGTCACATAGATCATCGTCGCCCCGATTTCCTTGTGCAGTCGGGCAATTTCAACGCGCATTTCCACGCGCAGTTCTGCGTCCAAATTCGACAAAGGTTCGTCAAACAGGAACACCTCGGGACCGCGCACAATTGCACGGCCAATGGCCACACGCTGTCGCTGCCCCCCTGACAGGTTCGCGGGTTTACGTTTCAGGTAGTCATCCAGTTTCAGGATATCGGACGCCGCTTTGACTTTTTTGGTGATCTCGGCCTTGGGCACGCCGTTCATCCGCAGACCAAATCCCATGTTCTCGGCAACTGTCATGTGCGGATAGAGCGCGTAGGTCTGAAACACCATCGCCACCCCGCGCTCTGACGGGTCGGCTTTGGTGACATCTCGACTGCCGATGCTGATCTGACCTTCGGTGGTCTCTTCCAATCCTGCAATCATCCGCAGCAACGTCGACTTGCCGCAGCCTGAAGGGCCAACAAAGACGCAAAACTCACCGTCTTCAACGACCAGATCAATGCCGTGGATCACTTGCACATCGCCATAGCGTTTGATGGCACCGTTTAGCGTTACACCTGTCATATGCTTCAAGTTCCTGTTTGTTGAATGGGGTGATCGCCCGGGAACCGCCACGCCTCGGCGTGTTGTCCGATGGCCAGCGCTGCTGCCTTGAGATCCGGCACCAGCGCGTCGAGCTTTTGATAATTGGTTGTCTGAGTGGAACCGGTAATCGACAGACCGCCCAGCACCTTGTCGTGTCCCGTCAGAACGGGCACGGCGACACAGATGATGCCCGGTTCATGTTCTTCGCGGTCATAGGCATGGCCGCGTTCAACGATATTGGCCAGTTCCGCTTTGAGCTTTGCAGGCTCTGCGAGGGTTTGAGGTGTAAAGCGGTGATAGCTTTGCTGGGTCAGAACGCGGCGTTGCTCAAGCTCGGGCAAAAAGGCGAGCATCGCCTTGCCCACGCCGGTGCAATAGGCGGGACCCACCTTGCCTGCCTGACTGAACATCTCGACCGGGTGAACTGCGTTGCGCTTGTCCACGTAAAGGACCTGACCATTGTCCAATTGTGCCAGATGCACGGTCAGCCCGATCTTGGCACTCAGTTGGTCCAGATGAGGGCGCGCGATCGGGGCAAGACTGGATTGCGTCCAGGCCGCGTGGGCCAGACGCACAAGCCGCACTCCCAATGAATACGTCTGGTGTTCAGCGTCATATTCCAACAGCCGCTGATTGGTGAGGGTTTGCAGAAACCGATACAACGTCGCTTTGGGAAACGGGCTTGCGCTCAGCAAGGCACCGAATCGCACCGGGCGGCCAAAAGCAGCCACCTGATCGAGTACGTCCATTGCCTTTCCCACTGTGCCGTCGCCGGACATTTGGGCATCCTCCCTTTCGTGCAGGTTATGCTCTTGTTGGCATCAACCCACTTGACAAGCATGGCAGGTTGCGGTGTAGTTTTCAATATATAAAACCAAGTTTCATATAATGGAACCTCGAACGTTAAATGAAGAAGCTGTCTGGGAGGACAATCATGACTTTTAGAAAATCACTCATGCTGGCTGCATTGGCCGGTTCAACCATGTTGGGCGGCGCTGCGTTTGCAGATGGCCATGCCAAGCTGTCCGGGGATCTCAAGATTTTCCTCGACACATCCAACCCTGCGCCCCGCGCCGCGATGGAAGGCGCGATTGGCCGCTTTGGTGAAAAGCACCCTGATCTGAATATTGAAACGACCGTGATTGACCGCGAAGCCTATAAAACGCAGATCCGCAATTTTTTGACCGCTGATGCGCCAGACGTGGCGACATGGTACGCCGCCAACCGCATGCGCCCCTATGTGGAAGCGGGCCTTTTTGAGGACGTGAGCGACCTGTGGGAAGAGGACATGTTCAAAGAGGACCTCGCCTCGACCAAGGGGGCGATGACCATAGATGGCAAACAGTGGGGCGTGCCTTACACGTACTATCAGTGGGGCGTCTATTACCGCGAAGACATCTTCAAAGAACTGGGCCTGACTGAGCCGACCACATGGGAAGAAGAGAAAGCCAACTGCGCCAAGATCGTTGAAAGCGGTCGGGCCTGCTATACCATCGGGACCAAGTTTTTGTGGACCGCCGGCGGCTGGTTTGACTACATGAACATGCGCACCAACGGCTTTGATTTCCATATGCAATTGCTGCAAGGCGATGCGTCGTGGGAATCAGACGAGGTCAAGGCGACTTTCGCAAACTGGAAAGAGCTGATCGACATGGGCGGCTTTATTGCCAACCACCAGACCTACAGCTGGCAGGAAGCGCTGCCTTTCATGGTGAATGGCGAAGCGGTCGCCTATCTGATGGGTAACTTTGCCGTGGCACCGCTGCGCGAAGCGGGACTGAGCGATGACCAGATTGATTTCTATCAATTCCCGTCGATCAACCCGGATGTGGCACTGGCCGAAGACGCGCCAACAGACACGTTCCACATTCCGGCCAACGCCAAGAACAAGGATGCCGCACGTGAATTCCTGCGTCATATGGCAAGTGCCGAAGAGCAGACCATCATCAATGCTGGCGACGCACTGGGGCAACTGCCCGTCAATGCCAAAGCGTCTGTGGATGACGACGAATTCCTGAACCAGGGCTTTGCGATGTTGTCATCGAACAGTCCCGGCGGTGTTGCACAGTTCTTTGACCGGGATGCCCCAGCGGAAATGGCCAAAGTTGCGATGGAAGGGTTCCAGGAGTTCATGGTCAAGCCGGACCAAGTCGACAGTATCCTGTCCAAGCTGGAGCGCGCACGCGGTCGCATCTACAAGTAAGCAGGCGAGGTGCACCCATGGGTGCAACTTATCCCGCTTTTGACACTGCAAGGCGCGGCAGCCAGCCGCCCCTTGCCCCCCGTTATCCGCCGTAAGGCGCAGGCCCCCTGCACCGCTGCCCAAGGATAGATCATGACCCAAGCTGCCCTGCCCACCGCATCCGCGCCAACACGTTCTTATTGGCAGCGCAATCAACAGACGCTTGCGCCTTGGCTCTTTCTTATCCCCGCCATCCTGTTCTTTGTGTTCTACGTCATCTACCCGGTTTTCCAGTCGTTCAACCTGTCGCTTTAT